>JAQTZL010000004.1 GCA_028687755.1 Candidatus Nanopelagicales bacterium | reverse complement strand
GTCAGGTGAGGCGACACTCTTCTAAGGGCGCTTGCCACCTTCATTGATGGCCCAACGCACAAACATAATGATGCCGAAAATGACAAGGCCGACAACGGCAACTGATTCAATGATTCCAAGCCACATAATTCAACAAGTAGAACATGGAGCCAGCACCACCTCTACACACGGGTTCGAGTTTTTCTGCACAACCTCAGATTCATGAACAGAAGGAGACTGAAATGACTTACCCGAGCACTGTTGCCCGAAAAATGTGGTCAACCTCAGAGCCTTTCGTTGCCACTGGCCTTATCTGCAAAGAGGGCCTGATCTCCGTTTCCGAACTTGGAGTCCCCAAAGGTGCAGCGTTCTTTGCTGTGCGTGGTGCACCAATGGGTGCCGCGAATACTGCAATCTTTGCTGCCGCATTCCACGGTTTCGCGCTTGAGCGTCTACAGGATGGGCTCACTGCTGCATGGGAAGTCACCTCGCCTGCCACAGTAATCGAATCAACGCATGCGGCTATCCCAGTAATGGCGCAGCGGGTGTTCGCTGACTCCCAAAATCTTCAGGAAATCACCGAAGTTGGCGAACTATTGGCCACACTCGTTTCCAATCTTGATGTTTCAGGTCGACCTTTAGCTGCAGGAAATAAGGCAGTAATCTCTCCAGATGAACCATGGGCAAAGTTGTGGCGAGCATGGAACGCTCTTCGCGAATACCGTGGCGATGCGCACGTGGCTACGTTGGTTGCCAACAACCTCACCGTCGATGAGGCTCAGGTGCTCTCAGCTACCTGGGGGGCAGCCAAGTACGACGTTGATTTATTGCGCACCACACGTGGCCTCGACGATTCGCGTTGGGAGCTTGCTCAAACTCAACTCCAAGATCGTGGACTACTCAACGCTGATGGTTCAATCAGCCCACTTGGCGCACAGATGCGTGACGACATTGAACTTCGCACTGACCAATCGTGCATGAATGCGTGGAATCAACTCAGTGCTACCGATCTTGAAGCAGTCCGTACATGCACATATAAATTGAGTGCACACATCATCGACGCAGGCCTCTTCCCCGTCCGCAGCGCCGTTGGCGCACCATGGCCACCTTCGGAATAGCGTTTCAATAATTGCCAAAACACCTTCATGGATCCAACACCCGCACTAGCGTTCGATGAAACTCGATTAAAGGAGCAAGGTCATGACGCGAGCCCTCATTTGTGGCGGTGGCGGATCTGTGGGAACTGCATGGGAAACCGGATGGTTTGCTGGGCTCCAGCAGCAAGGTTTATGGCTCAATGATGCGGATCTGATTCTTGGCACTTCAGCAGGCGCAGGAGTTGGCGTACAAGTGGCATGCGGCCACGACATGATGGCTCAAGTTGAGCGCTATCGCGCAGCCGGCAAGCGTGCTGCCGCTGGTGGCGCCACTGCTGTGCTCAATATCGACACCGATGACACCACAGGTTTCCGCAAACTTTTCGAACGCGGGCAAGCATCAGGTCGAAATGGTGATGTTGCTGTGCGCAAGGAAATTAGCGACGCTGCGCGCAATACAGTTCCAACAATCGAACTCGAAGCATTTTTGAAAACCTTTAAGTACCTCGCAAATGAACCATGGCCGCCTTCATATCGCGCCGCTTGCGTCAATATTGATACGAATGAATTTGAAGCGATCGGATATGAACTCGGTGGATCGCTTCAACACGGTGTTGCTGCTGGCTGCGCAGTTCCAGGTGTGTATCCACCCATCCAAGTTGGTGAACACTTCTACGTCGATGGCGGCTGCCTTTCACCAACCAGCGTGGATCTTGGTATTGGTTACGACAAGACGCTCGTGCTACTTGTTGCTGAGGCCCCACAACATGAAATCGATGCACTCATTGCCAGCGGAACACCGCATTTAATTATTGATGTGGATGCTGATGTGCGTGCAGTCTGGGGAGAAAATCTCATGGATGCTTCGCTTGCCTTTGAAGCAGCTGAACTTGGTTTAGCTCAGGGATTACGCGACGCGGAACGCGTTAAAGCATTCTGGAACAACTAATACTTGAGCAATCACGCACACGCAGGAGCCCTCATGAAAAAGAACGAACTACCGCTCATCATTGAAGCTGCAGTTTCGCCATTTCGACCCGATGCACCAGTGCTCGACCTTGAAACCACAGGGCTTGATGGCAAGGCGTGCGTTGAAGCTGGTGCCTCAATCATTCATCATCATCACGACACCAGAATGAACCTCGAAGAAGCAATAGTAAGTTGGGTCGCAGCCAGCGCGATCATGATGGAAGCTGACTCTGATGTGATCATGTATCCCGGAATTATGGGTGGGCGAACTGGCGAAGAACACATGTCGCATCTTGTGCCTTTGTCAGAAACCGGCACACTTGGCATGGCGCCCGTTGACCCAGGCGCACCGCTTCCCTATGACATGGGTGACGATGGTTTCCCACAAGGCCATGGCTACGTATGGAATTCATTTAGTACTTCGCGCAAGGTCGCGATTTCCATGATGGAACGCAACATCCCACTTTCAATTGGCGTCTACGAACCTTTGCAGCTTCGATGGGCCCTGGCTTGCGAGGCAAACGGCAAGCTCCCGAAGGGTTCGATGGTCAAGTTGTACTTCGGAGGCAAGTACAGCATTTATAAAATTGGCGAACCCGCATTGAACTTTGGGCTTCCACCAACACCACAAGCACTCGATATGTACCTCGCAATGATGGAGGGATCATCACTTCAATGGAATGTAGGCCTTTTCGGTGATTCCTTGCTCGATTCAACAGTCGCTCGCTACGCCCTTGAAAAGGGTGGCCATTTGCGAGTAGGAATTGAAGACATTGCCAGCGTTACTGATGCGACAAACGTTGAAACCGTTGAAGCTGCAATAGCTCTAGCCAATGAAGTTGGTCGACCAGTTGCCACACCAACACAGTCCCGAAAAATACTTGCAGGTGACACTCACGAGTGAAAGTCAGCAGGGTTTAAGAAAGCAAACGACCTTCAAGTAAGGCAAGCTCGTTTTCGTTCAAACCCAATCCGTTAACGAAGTAGGCATCTATCCCACCATACGTGGATTGAACGGTCGCAAAAGCTTCAGCAAGATAATCAGGATTAGAACTCACGACTGCCATGAATGCTTCAACATCTCCACCTGAGTTCTTTACGTCTTCAATCGCACTCGCATACCGATCAATGAGATTTTGATTCGTTTCCAGATATGAAGAAATAATGATGTCGTCTGACGCCCCTGCGAAACTTTGGATGAGCGCGGCACCCCAGCCAGTTCGATCCTTTCCGGCCGCACAAAACACCGCTACCGCACCATCGGTGTTGATAACGGAACGCAGCATTTGTGAATATCCACGTTTTGCGGAATCCATATTCACCAGATTGCGATACATATCCATCATCATGTTGTAGCCGCCAGAAAGGTTGGCGGATGGAACGTAAGCGTTCTTATCCAAGCGGCGAGGAGCAGCAGCAGCCCCTGCTTGGGTCGCGGCATTCTTCTTTGCCATGTCCCCAGCGACATTTGCAAGAACGACATCGACGGACGCTGGAAGATCAATCGGTAACTCTTCACGTTCATGATCCATACGTAGATCCACGACAGAGGAAAGACCTAGTTCAATCAACGCATCGAGTACAACGGGTGCCGGATCTACTAGGGCCTGGGTTCGAAACACGACACCTTGTGAGAACGTTCGGTTATCACGCGCTGGCACACCGCCGAGATCGCGGAAGTTCGAGTACTCGCCGCGCACAGTGGCGACGAGTTCGGTGTAGTTACTTTTTGCAGTGTCGGCCATTAATTCCGCCCATATTTTTGCGTGAGTTGGCTTTGCGTAATAACGCCTAAGTATCCGTGCTCATCAGCAAGGTCGGTTACTGCAAGTCCGATGCCATGATCGCTAATCGTTCCTTGAGTTGTGAGATGGAACCACGGACCTGTTGGCGTACCTGAAAGCGTTACATTCACATCAACATTGATTAACGCGATTCCAGCATTCGGCGCGACCGCCTGACCTAAAGGCGAGCCAAAGTCAGCCACTGCCAAGAGTTCGCAGAGTGCTGGGGTTTCTTCGCTCGACACCAACGGCACGGTCAACCGCATCCAGGCATCAGCTGATCCAGGGATTGCCCAGTCGCCTTTGGTAAATCGAGCCTCGATCGCATCGCGATGGAAGATGAGGGCAGAACCATGCGGAGCATCGCCACCGCGCGAAGCACTCTCTGGTCCAATGAGTTTTGGTGCAATCGGTAGCTCGCGCTCGACTGTTGCTACTGGATCATCTTCCTGAAGGACCAACGCACGAGCAGTTGCAACAACATTCGTGTCCGTGAGCAATTCCAGAAAGAGATGCGTGACCCGGCGCGATACCTGACGAACGGTCATTGAGGTACGCAACGGAACAAGCGGGACAGGTTTTTCGAGGTCAATATTGATGCGAGCTACGCGTTGACCTTCATTTAGCGCATCGTGAATTGCCAGACCAATCAGCGCAGAAGGCGGACCTCCGTGCATGGCATCTGGCCGCCAAGGCCCGGTGGTGAATGCAGTGGGGTGAAACCACTCCCCGTCACGAGTGAAGAGTGCTTGGGTCGTCATGATTGATGAACGTATCAGTTGATGCGAGTCGAGGAATTAGAATTTCCTTCATGGTTGCGAAGAGTTCAGACAGGGATTCCTACTTCCCGGCAATTGAGAAGAAATACGGGCAACCGATGAGCTACTGGTTTGACCAAATGGCCGAGCGCTCGAAGTGGAAATACCCTGAGCAGATCGCATTCCTGAAAGAGGAACACGCCTTCAGTCAAGCCCACGCAAATGCCCTAGTGATGTACTGCCGCGGATCGAAGACTACGAAACGATTCAACACCCTCGATGACTACCTGAAGCCATTCGACGAAACGAAGTGCACCACTGTGCGAAAAGTCTTTGATGCCATCACGTCCAAATATCCAAAACTTGAACTTGTCATCGCTTGGAATCAACCAATGCTCAAACTTGGCGATCAATACGTGTTCGGGCTTTCAGTTCATACCAAGCACATCCTTCTGGCGCCTACGAATCCAGCGGTTCTTGAACAATTCAAGGCTCGATTAGTTGATTACGAAGTACTGAAAAAGACCTTCAAAGTTCCCATTGACTGGAAAGTGGATAAGAAATTACTGCGAGACATGATTGCAGTTCAAATTTCGGAAAATTCGTAGAGGCAGTAAAGAAATACGTTCACGGGTATTGGAATAGCGCCAGAAATGAATAATGTTTCCGATTTTCTCGGCCGTCACCATCGTCAAGGTGACATTTCCAAAGTGGGTAACACGCAAGATCACCGGAGAGAGATTCCCCTAAACCCTCGCGTTGCTAGCCATCCGGTGATCAACATGAGAGCAAGAAATGCAAGTAGCCAACGCACATCATGAACGACTGCGATAGTTGCAAGGATCCATGCACCTACTGCAATCAGCATCCACCTACCCAGATTTATGTAACCTGCAACGGTCCCTCGGATTTCGGCCGGAACAAGTTGTTGGAGTAAGGCAGACGTCGTTCCAAGTGCATAGGAGGATGTAGCGCTACCAATAAATAGCAAAACACTCATAACAAAATACTGTCGCACCAGCCAATCATTTTGCAGCGTGACAAATCCGACAACAACCAGCACAACGAATGTGCAATAGGCAAGATTGAGATTGCGCCTCACTGTTATTTGCAACCCAGAAATGCTCAGTGCAAGTTGACCACAGATGACACCTATGAGGGCTGCTGTAAACGCGATAGTAGTGAGAGACAGCAGATTTAAGTCGGCAAGAACAATATTTGTCAGCTGCGTGGGAATAAGGAATACGAGAACCAAATCCATGAAAACTACTGCGCGAAATGGCGGATTATTCTTCAGTTCCTCAACTACATGTCGAAAAGTGTGATTGGTTTTTACTAATTGCCCGTGCGCCAGTGAGCGCGTTGTAAACCAAGCTAACCATGCACCAAGAAACGAGAGTCCGGCGCATACGGCCATAATTATTGCTGGAGCTCCGAGAGCTGTTGCAATCAACATTCCCACTAATGTTCCCAGCCCGACGCGCAAAATATTTATGATCTCTGCTGAGCCACGTGCTTCTTTACCGACCAAACTTGCTTGTACTTTTAAGAGCGCTGGCAACAGGAACCCTGTGCATATTCCTTCCAATGCCGTTACCGCTATCAGAGATATCACGTTCAATGACGAAGTTGCAATCATGATTGTCAGCAATGCATTCAAGAGGCCATTTGTTATCAGGCCCCCGATCAAGACAATCCTGGGTTTGTAGCTATCAACCACACGCCCGCCTAGAACACTCGACAGACTTGCAGTGACGGCAAACGTTCCCGCAACTACACCTACGCCGCTTGCATCGCCCATAACTTCCAGGCCATATCTCACCCGCGCATACTCACGAGCGCCAATCAAGATCGCCGTCGAAAACATGCCGGCGATGAACATGATAAATCTTGGATTCCCCCGCAATTGATCAATCACGAGGAGGGGCATGCCACTACTTTCCTCGCCCAATACCCATTGCCCAATTATGCTCGCAGCTCGAAGAGTTCCCAGTAGCATCGCGAATATGTGCCACGACGATATCAGCCGGCCTCCCGCGCCACCTCGCTCTGTTCCGGTAACGGATCATCGGGGGCTCACCCTCAAGAGCGCAGATGAAACAGATTTTTCCGCGTTTTATGCAACTTCTGACATTCCGCAGGTTGGGGTCGTGATTCTTCCGGATGTTCGTGGCCTACATCCGTTTTACGGGGCCCTTGCTGAGCGCTTTGCGGAGGCGGGGTTAGCTTCAGTGGCGATTGATTACTTTGCGCGTACGGCGGGAATGACGGACAGTGGTTGGCGGCCAGAGGATTTTGATTGGCAGACGCATATCAAGGATACAAATCCCACTCAAGTCAATGCCGAGACTCAAGCGGCAATGGATTACCTGCGCCAACAACACGGGGTGCATCTTCCGATCATCAGCGTTGGATTTTGCTTCGGTGGAGGACAAGTGTGGCGCCAAGCCTCGAGTGATCTCGATCTTTCTGCTGTTGTCGGTTTCTATGGGCGCCCAGACACGGTTGGTCGAGCTGCAAAACATTCAAAGAAACACACCATCATGTTTATCGCGGGTGCTGATTTCACGCCAGTCGAAGATCAACTGGCTCTGGCTGAAGAAATGCGACTTGGCGGCGCAGAGGTGGAAACAGTCGTCTACGACGGAGCTCCGCACTCATTCTTTGATCGTGCTTTCGACGAATGGAGCGAAGTCTGCACTGATGTGTGGGCGCGGATTTTGGAACTCACTGATCGCATAGCGCTGGAACGCGCATCGGGCTAATCAACAGGAACGTCCTCCCGCACGCCTAGCGCCGTGGCAACAGGAACTGCAGTTAAACCGTACACAAATACGGTGACCGCGATAATGACAAAAGCCGACGGCAAGAGCGCTTCAGCGCCAGGGACTTTCGCCGCAACCAAAGAAGCACCCACACTTGAAGCAGTTGCGGCTGCAACGATGCCTCGAGGGTCCATCCAACCGATGAAGGCTCGCTCATTACGTGCGAGCCCAGCTTTTCGAGTGAGAAGAACAGCAATTGCAGGTCGAACCACAACGATGAGCACGAGAGACACGGCGACAGCTGATACAACCACCACACCAAACTCAGGTGAAGGAACTAGAGCAGAAATGCTCACAAACAGCACACCTATGCCGATCGAGGCAATGGTGTTGAAAAATGGCAGGACCGGATCAAGTGTTGTCTTCATGCGCTTAGCCAGCGGTTGAGCTGCGATACCTATGAGCAGAGCTGCAAGTAATCCGCTGCCTTCGGCGAAATAGTTCGCAACACCCGCGGCCATAAGCACTGAGCCAATCAGCACCTGTGTTCCTAACAGATTATTTCCACGCACAAGTTTGCATCCGAGTACCACAACGAATACTCCGCCAATGGCAGCGAGCACAGCGATAACCATGCTTCCCAAAAATTCTCCGGCAGCCCGCAACGGTTGACTGAAATCACTGACGCGCACCAGCTGGAAGACGACTACTGCAAATATGGCCCCAAGCGGATCAAGGGTTGTTCCCTCCCAAAGCAAAATGCGACGCACGCGTGCCTTGGGTTGGGCAAAATCCAGAATGGGTGTCACGACCGTTGGTCCAGAAACAATCAAAATTGCGCCCAGAAGAAACGCAAGAGGCCAAGGCATCCCTATGAAGTAATGCGCTGCGAGAGTTCCGCATACGCACGTGATCGGACTACCAATCCAGATAAGTCGTCGAACAACTCCCCGATCAAGCGCATCAAGTTTAATGGCACCCAAGCTCATGCCGCCCTGGAACAGGATCACCGCAACCATCAAATCAACGACCACAGGAAAAGCTGGGCCCAGGACGCTGTCCATATGAAATTGCGGTGCGACAAGACCAAAAATGAATCCAGTAGGCAGTAGCAAGATCAAAGCAGGAATCCGTAATTTGGGCGCAATCACCTGACAGGCCGTGGCGATACCAAAGACGAGAACAATGGCAAGCATGACGTCACCTTGTGTCAGCGTGGTCATTAACTGGCTTACCCCCGATCGCCGCAGAGTCTAGCCAATGAGAAGCGCTCAATATGTCAATACCGGCACTTAATGGAATTGCCGCCGCTCATATTGGTTTCAGTGCGGTATTCCCGATCGCAGCGCTCATTTTGTTGGTGCTTGCATTACCAATGTTCTATTTGTTTAAGCGGGTTGCGAATAACGCTTCACAGTCGGATACATTCGAAATTTCGGTCTAACGGTTATCTTTTGCAAATCACAACGGCCGATTCAATCGCGCAAAAGAGACCGGGCATTGAAAGTTGACTCATAGGTTTTCGCAATAAAAACCGCGATACTGCGGTAATGCAAGGAAAGCCAGAAGATCCAAGACGCACGGTGTTGATCAGTGCTTTCACGGCTTTCTTCGTTGGTTTGTTGGCGTTCCTCGCACAACCCGCTGGTGCACAATCAAGTTGGCATAGTTCCGGGCTTACAGGATCGCCACGCATCCAATGGAATTCGAATTACGGTTACTGCGGTGAAACAAGTCTGATTACTGCCGGTCTGCGATTCGGTCAATACACATCCCAATGGATGGCAAGATCTCTAGCTTCGCCAGGCATTTCGCAAACAAGCGCCAACAGTCAGCTCCTTCTCGGAACAAATGATCAATCTGCCGCTCGAAAGATGCGGCTCAATGCTCAGCCCGGCCCAACATCAGGAAGTTTCACAACTTTTATCACGTGGGTTCGAAATCGATTCATGCACGGCGATGTTGTGATGGTTGGCATGCAGAACAACACCCGCATGCTTGGCGAGTTTGGGCCAGGTGATCAAAGCTACGACCACATCGTTCCTGTGTACGGATACGAATCGGCTCAAGAATTACTCTCTGGTAGACCAGCCGAAGAAACCGACGTACTCACGATCGCTGATAACGGATTGCGAACGATCGGCAAACAGACACCGATGTTGTATTCCTATGAAGTCAAAGATATTCAACGAACTCGTGCTGAAGCGAATGCGGCGGGCGGTCCGGTGTATTCCTTTTCAATGCAAGGCCCGTGGTACGCACTAGCGGTGTCTGGCGTTCTCGATCCTGATGACCAAGCACTCCCCATCGCCGTAACCGTCAATCGCAATTCCGAAGGACTGCAGAATCAGCCAGTCCTTCAGGCACCTCCTGCATCTTCACCTATCAAATTAACGGTGAGTGTTACACGGCCTCCGGGAGGCTCCGCCGCTGTTCTTTACCAATACAACGATTTCGCCAAGGTTCCAACAGGCGACTTCAATGCTCAGGCACATCTGGCTTCTCGCAAGTGGAGCATTCCTCCGGGCGAGGGACCTTTCATTTTTCGATTATCAGCCAGATCTTCCGACACTCGCGTCTTTCGAGCCTCAGCCGCATAGGGCCAAGCTCGCTAACTTGTCGAGATCTGGTCTATTAATTGCGCAACCCGAATCGAATCTTCAACTGGAACCACCCAAGCTGGATCACCAAGAATCTTTGCGCTTACATTCTCGACCATACGTTGGTAAGCATTTACTGGGGCAAATATTTCTTCTCGTTCGTTCACAGCAAGTGCGCTCGTTGCTTTCCAAGAAGTGAACGCTTCATTTCCCAAGGTCGATGACTTGCCTAGAGTCCCGATGACATCGAGCGTTTGCGTTTCCGACTGTTCAAAGGAACTGCAAGAATCCACTAGGCATGAGTTTCCAAAAACACCTTGAACTCTTGTAGTGAGATCAATGCCGCTTGCACTGAGTGACCGTTCAACTGAAGTTAGATCTAATTCATGGTCACAACCTAAGAGACCGACCAAGGCATGCATTTCATACACCCCGACATCAAGCAGCGCCCCTCCACCCATCTTTGGATTTGCTCGATAATTTCCATCAATACTCGCTTCAAAAGTAAAAGCCGTTGAAATCTTTCTGGGTGTTCCGATCTCACCTGATTGAACAACTTCTGCCAGCCGCTGAAACCTTGGATGCCATCGCGCCCACACGGCTTCGACCAAAAGCTTGCCCGAATCTCGCGCTGCCTGTGTCATTCGTTCAACCTCAGGTGCATTCAGACCAAGGGGTTTTTCGCACAACACGTGCTTTCCCGCTTCAAAGGAGCGGACAACCCATTCGAGATGTTGATGATTAGCCAAGGAGATATACACCGCATCAACTTCTTGATCCTCGAGTAACTCCTGGTACGAGGGGTACACGATTTTTGGTGAAAGCAGTCGAGATCTCTCCGGGTCGCGACTCGCTGCTGCATGAAGATCCGCGTTTGGTGATTTATGCACTGCATCAGCAAGTGCACCCTTCGCTATGCCACCAGCTCCAATGAAGCCCCACTTCACACTCATGCGCGTAATAGATGAGGCACGACTGGAAAGCCATTGAGTTTCGCGGATTCTTCTGCGGCTTCCATGACTGCCACGACATCACGTGATTGCTGAGCTGTCACAGACATGACAGAATTGTCGTGAATGTATTCAACGATGGATGCATGGAAGGCGTACTTAGGTATGTCGAGCAATTCAATTGGTTCTCGTGATCCATCTGGAAAGTGCAGCGAGAGAATCGCTGGAAGGTCGGCAACCTTAGGTTCCGCTGCCAAATTCCATTCACCAAGAATCGCGCCCTTTGTTCCCAGCACATAAAACTTTGGTTTTCTTGCTGCAGCAAGATCTGAATGAATAAACGTCGCCTGTGTTCCATCAACAAACGTAACTGTGACATGCGCATGATCAGCGTTTGTCACGAAATCCCAGTGACGTTTGTGATTCACACCGGAAACGTAGGCAACTTGAGATGGAAAAATCGTGAGCATTTGATCAAGGAAATGACTTCCCCAATCAAATATTGCGCCACCAGAAATTTTCTCATCTGTATGCCAATGCCGGCAAGGCTCGGTGTAGCCACCAACGAATGATTCGTAATGGAAAACCTCACCGATTGTGCCCGAAGAAATAACTGATGCCATCGTGACGTAATCCGCATCAAATCGGCGATTCTGATACACGACCATCAGCAGATTTGCCTGTTCTGCTTGTGCCATTAATTCGTCGCATTCAGATGCTGTAAGTGCCATAGGTTTTTCAACGACAACATGGATTCCTCGACGAAGCGCTTCCATCGCCCAGGTGAAATGACTATTGGGTGGTGTTGAAATGATGACGAGATCAATAAGCCCTGAGTCAAGCATTGCCTCAGCATCAGAAAATGTGATCACATCAGGAGCAAGTTCAAGGGCTGCTGCAAGTCGCTCCGGATTCTGATCACACACGGCCGCAAGCACTAACCCGTCGGTAGCCTGAACAGCAAGATTATGTTCGTGGCCAATTTGGCCATAGGCGAGCAATCCCACCCGGATATCGGCGTGACTCACACAAACCCCTCTTCTTCGAGTTTCGATCCCAGCCGTGACTGGGGCACTCTGGCTTGATAGAAATCAAGCGAGCCAAGTATTGCGCATAGCAGGTAAAGCCTGACACCCGATTGCGAAATGCTCATGCACATGCCTGCCGCTGACTTAGCGAAAATCTCAAAGGTCTAGGAGACGATCTAGTGATTGAAGAACTACGAGCTCATCGACTTCAATGGGAATGACTTCACACGCTTCAAGGTTTTCTTTAGCCCGCAGGGCAACTGATCGGGCACCGACAGTATTCCCGCGAGCCTCATGGGTGAGGGCAGCTGCCCATTGAGCAAGCGACTGCCAAGCCGGTCGCTCATTCAGCGGACAAGAACGCCAATGCTGTTCAAAGATTTCATGGGCATGGAAAGGCAAGTCTGCTTTCAGATATTCATTGGCATGCGTCCACGCTTCAAGGCCACTCAGATTCCCGCGCTTGGGGACTAGCGGAAACGCCTCATCTGATGAGGTTTCTACGGGCCGTCCGTATCGGTCCCGCGGTCGCTCACTCACATTCACAGCGTATGCCTTGACGATTACTGTTGGACTCGTGCGATTGTTTAAACGAGCTAAGCCAGCGCCCCAAGGAACCTTGCGACTAGGCGAGCACAGCACAGCAGCGAATGACTACAACGTTTTCACCGTGAGTGAATCACGTTTTCCCGATTCCTTTGTTCACTTGTGGGATTCGGCAAACCAGGAAGAACGCAATTCAAAGCAGATACGTCGCTGGGCTGTTCTCACCCCGGTAACAGATCCTTCGAGCAAACTCATCGCAGACCTTGCGGCAGCGATTGATGGGCAAAGCGTTTGCTACCTGCGTCCACCACATCTCACATTTCTTGCGCAACGAATAGTTCAGGAAAATGTGGAATCGATAGAAGTTCCTGCGCTTGTTGAGTGGGGGCCCGCTGGGCCGACCGTGATGTTGCTGATTGAAATCAGTTAGCCCTCCGACGGAGACTTTGCCATCAATTTGAAATGCTTTTCAAGCGGTATTCATACGAGCATGATCAATCAGGTGAACGCGATCCTCAAAATATGGCGAACTCGCAACGGTGTTTACAGCTTTGCCTAGCCACCATTGGAGTAGAAGGACTTTCGCCTCTGTCAGGGACATGCGGATGTTCTTAGCATTTTCCTTATGGAGTCAAGCAAATTCTGGCCCACGTTGGTTCGGTTGAACACCACAACTGAGAGAGGCTGATCATGTTTGCGTCCAGAACTCGTATCGCAACAGTGGTCCTCGCGACAGTGATTGCCATGTCTGCTGGTCCGGCACTAGCTGAGGATGCACCCACCGGGCCACCGGCAAATATCCCAACTGGTCCTCCGGCTGGCACTCCAACTGGCCCTCCAGCAAACATTCCAACCGGTCCAACCGCTGTATCCCCGGATGGTCCTCCGGCTGGCATTCCAAGCGAATACATCAATCAAATGCCGAGCAATTTAGGCGGTTTGGATGCTACCGAGTTATCCAAGCTCAATCCTGCACTGATGGCTGGCCTTGACTCATCCAAGATTGATGCGATGAAACCTGCTGCTTTTGCCGGCATGACACCAGAGCAATTGAAGAACTTCAACCCAACGAGTTTGGCTTCGATGAGTCCATCCCAATTCAAGGCGATGCCGCCGAGTGCGCTTTCGATGATGCAAGCAAGTCAACTTGATCGCATGCCACCTGAACTGATTCGGTCCTTGACTCCTGCGATGTTCGATGTCATCCCAGCCAATGCTTTAGCTATGTTGGATGCCAAGCAAGCACTCGCACTTGCGCCGGCTGTTCTGTCAATGATCAGTCAAGACCAACTTGCAGCGTTGGGTGAGCAGGTGATGGCAAAGTTGAGCTCACAACAGTTGGCAAAAATTCCACCTGATGCGATCAAAGCTTTCAAACTACGTCAGTTTGATCGTCTCAATCCATCAGCCTTCGCGGGATTCAGCACAGATCAATTTGCTGATCTCCAGCCAGCGTTACTCAGCGTTATTGACGCCAAACAACTAGCTCAATTGAAGCCTGCAGTCATGGCTGTCATGACGCCCGATCAGTTAGCAGCAATGACTCCGAGTGCAGTTCGTTCCATGAGTTTGCCGCAGATCGATGGGCTTTCGCCGCAGGCGTTTGCGGGGATGGAGCCAGAGCAGATCGTTGCGTTGGCAAATAAGCAGGTTGCAAAACTCGATGCCGAGCAACTGGGCCAGTTGGCACCACAAACATTTGCCGCAATGAAGCCTGGCCAACTTGCCACGCTCACTGCGGCCGACGTGGGTCGACTCAGCACGGAGCAGTTGGGTAAATTGAGCCCTGCTCAAGTTGCGGCATTCTCGCCCAAAACAGTCTCGGCAATGTCACCAGAACAACAAGGAGCATTGACTCAATAGTTGATTCAGTAAGCCGCCTAGGGCCAGACCGTCGCTTAGTTCTTCGTCGCTACGGCCCTAGGCATTACGACGCCAATCGTCTCGCACGAGCGCGAGTGGTGTGACGAGCATGTGGTGTTTACGAAACAGCACTTGCGCAACTTCAGGCAGTAGTAATCCGCAATACGTTGGGCTTCTTTGTTCTTGAAATCGCTTGATTGCCGTCCATACACCAAGAAGGAATTTCCTGATCTGGAGTCTTTGAGATAATTCGACCGTCAGACAGCGAGCGTCTATTTCCATCGCCGTCCCACACCGTCGAGCCACACCAGCTCCTAAAACCCTTGGACGTTGAGGCCCGCAAGGCCCACCGTTCCGACCACGGCTGAGTGTTGTAGGCAACGTTCATTCCAACCAGGATGGATGGATCTGAAGTTGGGTGAACAAAGTTCATATTTTCGGCTACCTTCTCACCGCTTGAACCATTCACAAGATATGTATCCCCGCTGAGACTTCCATACGTGAGATTGTCATTCGGTTGTTGGAGAACAACCCAGCCGGGAGCCTCGCCAAACCCGTATTGAATACGTGGATACCCAGGCAAACTTTTCAACGACCACCGGACGGCACCGGTTCGCGCGTCATACCCAAAAAGCGAATTGTCTCCACGGCCGACATCCGGCCGAGGGGGCATCATCACCACGATGTCGCCAATGACAGCCCCTTCCCATACACCGTCACGATTGTTGTAGGGGAAACACGCCCCTTGAGTGCCATCCTGCGGCAAGATGGCACAAATTTGACGGGCGCTCTTATCGGCAAGCATGACCCAACTCTTGTGTACCGATTTGTTACCAGTAAAAATCTTCGATGAACTCGACACTGTTCGATTCCACATCGGTTTTCCACTGGCTGTAGCGAAGGCGGCAAGTTTGGTCGTCACTTGATCAGCAGCAAGACCCTGCGGGTCAATAACTGTTTCTTGTTGAACAACAAGTACGGCGGGTTCGGTGTATGCCTTGGCTATTAACTCGAACTTACGATTCGCGTTAGACACGAAGTTGCGTTTCCACGTTTTGCCCGTTTTAACGTTCCAGGCACTGACAAATGATGACCCTGCAGCAGGCCACCATCCGGAAGGAAACGGATCATCAGATTGCGCTCCGAAACCAGATGGGATGACTCGCTGATACGAGGTAGCCGTGGCCGGTGCGGCGTGTGACGGTGCGGTCAGAAGCGCACCCATACAGAGGGCCCCCACTGCAATCCCTATTCGGGATGAAAGAGTTTGACGCACACGCCCTCCAAAAATCACAAGCTACATAACATCTCTGGCAGACAAAATAGCCTCTTATCCGAAAAGAAGGCAAACACACTGGTCAGTCTGCTCAAAAAGTGGCCGCCATCTTTTGAGTTGACAACTACCCCGTCATCTCATCTCATTGGCTCGCGCTACCGCAGCCGGCTTAATCTACTGAACGTTTGCACTATTCAGTTCCGCGTTGTTTTTACGTTGTTTTTTCTTTCACGATGTTGGAGACAATTGCTGGAGTGAGGGTGTTCCATGGCTTGAATGCTTGGCCTCCCCATGCTGCATACCCCAGACATGTGACGGTGACCTTTGCAACTTTCGTACCGTTCTTTGCTGTCACGGATGGACCGCCTACCCAACTACCGTCGTACGTAGGACCGTGGAGGCTAGTGCCATCATCAACGACTGCTTCAAGCATCGGCCAAGAACCTGACTGCAACCCACCATCAACAATCTTCATCATGTTATAAACGGGATTACCATTGTTATCAACAACATCAACAATGCTTGCTTTCACATACATTGGAGCATTATTTGTATAGCGAGCAATCGCTGTTACTTGACCAGTGCGATCCGAGGTTTTGAACTCTACATTGTGAACTGCTACAGGACAGTTGTTCACATTCGTGACCTGAGGAACGTTTGAACCTGGCAAACCTGAACCGTCAGCGGGTTTCACCCAGTTCACTGGGCGAGGGTCGTATGGATAGCCTGAGAAAGTGTTGGCGGTGCCAAACTCTCTAATTGCACCCGTCACTTCTGGTGACTTTGCGGTGACTTTGCAAGCGGCAGTCTTCTTTTTCCGTGCTTTCTGATATCGGATTTCGGCATTCTTAACACCACGGGCGTTGTGCGGTTTTCTCATCGCAACGAAAAGAGCTTTCTTCGCAGCAGCAAGGTCTTTGGTTGCCTTCGCGCAAGGCGCAGATTTCCTTACTACGGTTGAACTGACTTCAGCAGACGCAGGACCAGTAATACCAAAAGTGAGAACCACGCACATCGTAGAAAACATGCTGACGGTAACGCTCTTTTTGATCCCCTTGAAAATTCTCATCCCCCGCCTTTCTCGTAACCCCTACTCACACGTAACCGTGATGGAAACAACGCGAGCACCCGCAACATCAAGATTTGCGTTGAACGGAGTGAACACTAAAGTCGATGAACCATCAACGTACGGCTCCACCTTGGTTTTATCGTTCCACAGTGGATTCATGTCGCCAGCCCACTTGTCAAAAAATGGCTTACCACTTGCATCAACAGCTGTCACCACAACACGAACAGTATGAGCATCCTTGGAGAAGTTCTGAACTCGCAACGAAAGACTCCACGAAACAATGTTCGGATCGTCAGTGTACTGACGCGTCCTGAATTCGTATCTTGAAACCGTCACGGGGCAACTATCTTGAACCGTCACACCAGCCGCATTCGAACCAGGCAACCCTGAACCATCAGCAGGCCGCACCCAACCTACTGGGCGCTGATCGTTTGGATGTCCTGAAGGGGAAGACGGCACCACAACCTTGGCAGGAGGAGGAGCAGAACACGCAACCTGCTGGTTGTGCACGGCCTGACGCCACTTCTTGTACGCAGAGGTAAAGGCGCGAAGGTTTCCACTACTTTTAGCTTTCACGTAGACTTTTTTCGCAGAAGCAACTCGTGCTGTTGCTTTTCTGCACTTAGATGAAGACTCCACTACGCCAACAACCGTTTGGTCTGCGGCTTGGGCTGTCACAGGTGAAGCAATTCCACTAACGAAAAAACTCACCACAACGCTCACAGCCGCAAGACCTTGTGCAGCACTGCGGTGACGAGCGGTACTTGCCCCCGTGTTCTCATCTTCATTTCCTTTTTCGCATTACACGGATGGAATTGAATTCAACCATCGCCATCCGTGCAATGCGCAAGGAGAAAAAGTGACACTGCCCTTGCTTCGTAACTCTTTAACTTGAAGCCTTGGGAGTTCGCTTGTCCTCATCAATGATCAGATGATGCCCAAGGAGTCCATGGCGTCTGCAACCATCAAGAAGCCAGCCACATTCGCTCCGACGACATAGTTGCCCGGTTGTCCGTAATCGTCAGCAACTGCGAACACCCGCTCATGAATATCCATCATGATTTCTGCGAGCCGTTGCTCTGTGAATTCGAATGACCACGAATCCCGCGAAGCGTTCTGCTGCATTTCCAGTGCGCTGGTTGCCACGCCGCCTGCATTTGCCGCTTTGCCGGGTCCAAAAAGCACACCGGCTTGCTGGAGCACACGTACTCCCTCGGGTGTGGTCGGCATGTTGGCGCCCTCGGCTACTACCTGAACACCATTTCGGACCAGCGTTAGCGCATTGTCTTCGTTCAATTCATTTTGGGTTGCGCAAGGAAGCGCGACATCGACGGGTACATCCCAGATGCTTGCGGAGGAAACGAAGGTGCTTGATCCACCGCGTCGAACGATGTAGTCAGAGATCCGGCCCCGCTCAGACAACTTGATCTGTTTCATCAGATCAAGATCGATACCTGACTCATCGAGCACAAAACCCGAAGAATCCGACATCGCAACAACCGTGGCGCCATTCGTCTGAGCTTTCTGTGCGGCGAACAATGCGACATTGCCCGATCCTGAGACGCTCACCCGTTTACCGTCAAAGGTCTTGCCAGCCTGACGCAACATGGCCTCTGCGAAGAAGATAGTTCCAAAGCCGGTGGCCTCGGTCCGCACTCGAGAGCCGCCGTACGACATACCTTTACCGGTAAAGACACCTGATTCATACCGATTGGTAATGCGTTTGTACTGACCAAACAGGTACCCGATTTCTCGCTGACCCACTCCAGTATCACCAGCAGGAACGTCAGTGTATTCACCTATATGGCGATACAACTCGGTCATGAACGACTGACAAAAGCGCATGATCTCAGCGTCAGATTTACCCTTGGGATCGAAATCAGAGCCGCCCTTGCCTCCGCCAATCGGCATTCCAGTGAGGGCATTCTTGAAGACCTGCTCGAATCCCAGGAACTTGATGATTCCCAAGTAAACGGAAGGGTGGAAACGAAGTCCGCCCTTATATGGGCCTAGAGCAGAGTTGAATTCAACGCGGAACCCCCGGTTGATGTGCACCTGGCCTGCATCATCGGTCCAGGGAACTCGAAAGATGATCTGGCGTTCTGGTTCACACAAACGTTCCAGTAGCCCGAAATCCGCGTATTCCGGATTGCGTTTCACAACAGGAGTCAAGGACTCGAGAACTTCACGGACCGCTTGATGGAATTCAAGTTCGCCCGCATTTCGCTGAAGTACAGTGTCATAGAGTTTCGTAAGTACAGGATCCACACTACACCTTACTCGCGCACGAGATACACGTCTTGATGTACGGGCGTACCTGAAGACGCTCGGCAGCAATGCCACCCCCACAGACTTCGCATCGTCCATAGGTGCCAGATGAAATTCGACTCAAGGCCTCGTCCACTTCTTTCAGAATGCTCGAAGCATCTGCTTCCATGTACCGCGCAGCCGTCACTTCATCGGTGAGGTTGCCTATGGCCGAACCGTCCTCGGCTGCCAACTTCAGCACTTCGCGCGCATGCGCTAGATCGGCTTCGTTCGCAATGCGTACTTGATTCAACAACATGCTTGCTTCGTCGAAATCGAGGGTTTCCGCCATGCTGGTCCACTCCATTCTGTGCAATAAAAAACCGGCCACAAGCGGGCCGGTTTTGCTTCCTCGATGACTCAGGAAACAGGCTCCGACGGCCCCATCAGTAAAAGCCGCATAGTCGCGGACCCAAATCGAGATGCGGTGCTTGCCATAGCTCAAGGGTAGGGGTCGGCTGGGCATGGGATCAACCCGACTCTCAGATCCACTCACATCACACGATGTGTCACGCATATGACGCGGAAATACATATATATGTGGAGCCGCCTCGGGGATTTGAACCCCGGACCTACGCATTACGAGTGCGTTGCTCTACCCCTGAGCTAAGGCGGCCTGCACTTGGAGGGGCCTTGAGGCAGCCCCCCAAGGGCTCAACAATCTTAGCCGAGCCCGCTAGGGCTTAATGCATGGCCGGCAAAGCCGCATCCGCATCGTGTGCCTGCATATCTTCCTTCGTCATCTTCACCAAGATCACCCAGATCAGACCTGCGCCCGCGAGGATGCCCACGCTCCAGAAGAACGCTGGCTGGAATCCTGCCACCAAAGCATCGGGTGTTGGGCCGGGAAGGCGGTTGGAGACGATGTAGGCCGTTGTTGCTGAGGCTGCGATGGTGTTCAAGAAAGCCAAACCAATGGATCCACCAATTTGCTGACTTGTGTTCAGAACGGCTGATGCAACACCGGCGTCGTGGTTACCCACACCGAACAGTGCAACTGCTGAAAGCGGCACGAAGATCAAGCCCATGCCAATACTCATCACGATCATGCCTGGCAAGATGTTTGGCCAGTAAGTGCTCGTCGCGGCAAGCTGCGTGAAGATCAACATGCCGATGACCGCAAGCACGAACCCTGCGAAGGTCACGTAACGCGGACCAAAACGTGGCAGCAATTGACTTGCAATTCCTGCACTGAGCACAACGCCAACTGAGAACGGAAGGAAGAGCAGGCCACTGGCGAGCGGGGTGTAGTGCATCACTGCTTGGAAGAAGTAGCTCAAGAACAAGAACATCGCGAACATTCCGATACCCACGAAGAACGAAGCTAAGTAGGCGCCACCACGTGTGCGATTCAGCAGGATGGGTAGCGGTAGAAGTGGGTGGCTTGAACGCGTTTCGATAAACATGAACAAAACCAACAGAATTACACCTGCTGCCATGAACGAAATCGTTTCGGTTCCATTCCAGCCCACTGTTTCGGCCTTTGAGATGCCGTAAACAAGCGAAACCAAACCAAGGGTTGCCGTGATTGCACCAGGGATGTCGTATTTGGTGTCACCTGTTGCACGTGACTCATGAACGTACTTTGCAGCAAGCAACACAGCGATAATCGCAATAGGAACATTGACCAGCAGCGTCCAGTGCCAGTTGGCATATTCCACCAAAATGCCACCCATGATCAAACCAATGGCAGCGCCGCCACCTGAAAGCGCGCCGTAGACACCAAAGGCCTTTGCGCGTTCTTTGCTATCCGTGAAAGTCACGGTGATCAATGAAAGGGCTGCAGGGGCCAAGAGCGCAGCAAACACACCCTGCAAACCACGTGCTGCGATGAGTAGTCCTTGAGTGTTCGCGATGCCACCGAGCATTGATGCGATTGCGAAACCGATGAGGCCAACAATCAACATGCGTTTGCGGCCTGCGAAGTCCGCAATACGGCCACCAAGTAGCAACAGGCCACCAAAAGCCAGGGTGTAGGCCGTGACGACCCATTGACGATTCGCATCGGTAATACCGAGATCTGCTTGCATTGCTGGCAAGGCGATGTTCACGATTGATGCGTCAAGCACCACCATCAACTGAGCGATAGCAATAACAACGAGCGCCTTCCAGCGCATTGGATCCGGAACGATTGCAGACACAGGCTGGGACACAGAGAACTCCGTAATTTTGCGCTTGGGGGATAAATGCGCAAGCCGAGACTATCAGCGACTAGTTACGTGAACATTCCAAGTTCGCTGAAGGCAATACTCCCTGCAAGAGATATGTATCAACTGCAATGTCGATACATGGTGAACCTTGGTGGTACGCCGTGTGGCCGCGAGAATCCCAGATAGCTAATCCACTATTTGGGATTTCCTTGTGCAGATTCTCTGCCCACTTTACTGGCGTTGCTGGATCGTATACGCGAGAAATGATCAGGATTGGCGCGATCGATGATGGGAAGTTGACTTCCTTTGGCCCATCTCCCTCCGCAGGCCACTGCGCGCACGGCAGCAAACCCCAAGCCAAGCTTTCCCCGAATGTTGGAGCAAGTGTGTTGAAGGCTTGTGCGAGCGCATTGATCTCGCTCACGGTTTGTTTGAACTGGCGATCAAGACAGGTCACAGCAAAATATGAATCGAAGGCGTTGTATCGATAGTGACCATCTGGTTGGCGCCCATTGCGTTCATCAGAAAGTTTCACCAGCGCTTCTGGATCTTTCGAGTTCACGAGTTGATTGAGGGCGTCACGCAACTTCGGATAGTCCGTTTCTGGGAAATACAAATACGACAAGACTGCACTTCGCACAAAGGCGCCCGAGATGGTTCGCCCGTCGCTGCTGTTCACAGGTGTCTTGTCCAAATCTGAGAATAATCCTCGCAGTTGTTGGGCGACCTGTGCGCTCGTTCCTGAGTACGGGCAGTCCCCTTGAGTTGCGCAATCAGCAGCGAAGTCTGCGAAGGCTTCTTCAAAACCGGTCGCCTGCTTCTTGGTCACGTTTTCCAAAGACTCATCCGTTGGCAGCACGCCATCAAGCACCATGCGCCCAACGCGTTGCGGGAAGAGTTCTGCGTATTTCACGCCGATCGATGTTCCGTATGACTTTCCCAGATAGTTGAACCGCTCATCGCCAACCGCAGCTCGCACAATGTCAAAATCCTTGGCCACATTTTCAGTACTCATGAATGTGAACTCTGGGTTCGCGTATCTTTCACAGCTGAGTGCAGGGAGTTTGGCTTGTGCAACAACCTGGGCCAAATCGCTTGGAGTTTTTGGATCAACCACCGCACTCGCAATCTCATCAACTTGCGCATCTGTCAGGCAATGGATCGGACTACTTGTTGCGACACCGCGCGGATCAACGCCAATGAAATCGAAATTGTTGGTCAAGTCTTTGGAAAATGATTGCGCAGCAGACTTCGCATAATCAAAGCCACTGCCGCCTGGCCCGCCTGGATTCACAAAGAGTGATCCAAGCCGCTCCCCTTGCGCATCCACCTTCACCACATTGAGTTGAGTGGAAGCCTTTATCGGATTCGCATAATCCAATGGCACTTCAACCTTGGTGCATTGCGCTCCACCGCAGTCCGTCCACTTTAATTGTTGTTCGTAAAACGGCTTCAGCGCTTGCGGGATGGTTGAAGTTTGTGACGGTGCTGGAATTGGCACTGGCGATGGGCTACTTGCTGAACATGCGGTGAGCGCAATCACCGCGGCAGCAAAAGTTGCCGCAATTCCAATACGCATGAATGAACGGTAACCCGGAATCAGGAAGCGGCCCGGACCCAAGGGTCCTTCAACTCAACCATGAGCGCTTCAAGGGCCATCAGCGGCGTGACATTCGAGCCGATCTGCTTACGGGTGTAGTTGATTGCTAGCAATCGGCGCCCAGTTTCTTCAGCCGTTGAATTCGCCGCCAATTGGGAAAGTTGCGGACGCATCTCATCATTGATGAGGCCGACTTCTGCATCCTCTTGAATCAACAGCACATCTCGATACAGGCCCAAGAGATCAACGAGTGCGCGATCCACTTGATCGCGCACCGTGCGAGTCCGGCGACGCTTCTGTGCTGTTTCCAATTGCTTCATTTGACTATCAAGGGATCGCTTCAACTGACCCTTGAGCTTTGACTCCGCATCGGAGCCAAAGGCTTTGCGCAATTGCTCAACTTCTATTGCATCAATGGGCTCAGTAATTGAATTTGCATCAAGGGTGGCTGCCTCAAGAAGATTTTGAGCCAGGGTGAAGCAGGCTGGCAGATCATGGAGCTGCATAGGGATACGCAGCACTTCTTGTCTCCTCATTCGAGCATGCTCATCAGTTGCTAGCGCACGCGCGCGGCCGATGTGGCCCTGTGATGCACGGGCTGCGAACGCACCTAGCGTTCGATCAACGCCAAAGCGATCATGTAGTGCTTCAACAATCACATCATTAGGTGGTGTACGTAAAACAACATGCCGTGTTCTCGAGAGGATGGTCGGCAACACATCTTCAGTACTTGGCGCGCACAGCAACCACACCGTGTGAGGTGATGGCTCTTCAAGGTCCTTCAACAATGCGTTCACTGCAGATTCGGTCAACCGGTCAGCGTCTTCAATCACCACAACGTGCCACGGGCTCGAGGTTGGTGACATGCCTGCGGTCTTCACCAATTCGCGCGCGGCTTCAACGCTGTAGGTCAGACCTTCAGGGCGAACAATGTCAACATCTGGATGGCCACCTGTTGGAGCATTGCGGCAGATCTGACATTGCCCGCAACCATGCTCAGGGCAAATAAGAGCCGCGGCAAAGGTCACTGCAGCATTTGATCGACCAGATCCAGGTGGGCCAGTGAATAACCAAGCATGGGTCATCGCTGGGCCGTGCTCACCTCGAGTAATGAATTCAGCATCGTGAACAGCGCGATCAAGTTTGGCAACGACTTCGTCTTGCCCGATCAACACATCCCATATTGGAGCGGTCATTGCTGTTGACCTGAAATGAATTCTTCAACTGCAGTACGAATGCGCGCAGCCACTTCCTCTATGGAGCCCGATGCACTCACGACGCGATAGCGCTCAGGTGCATGAAGTGCCAATTCCACAAAGGCCTTGCGAACACGATCATGGAATCCTTGCGGTTCCTGTTCTAGACGATCGAGTTCGTTGCCTACACGTGTCAGACCAACTGCTGCGTCCATGTCCAGCACGATCGTGAGATCAGGGACCACGCCACCCGTTGCCCAAAGACTTAAATCGCGAATTCGATCAACGCCAAGATTTCGGCCTATACCTTGGTAGGCGATGGACGAGTCGATATATCGATCACAGACCACAACTTCCCCACGCTGCAGCGCAGGCAGAATCACATTGGCGACGTGCTCGGCGCGAGCACCCGCAAAAAGAAGTGCTTCAGTGCGCGAATCAAGACCAGTGAATTCAGGACTTAACACAAGATTGCGAATCGCTTCAGCAGCAGGAGTGCCGCCAGGTTCGCGGGATTGCACCACGGTCTTGCCCGCAGCGCGCAGGGATTCCACGAGGAGCCGAGTTTGGGTCGACTTTCCAGAGCCATCTGGCCCCTCGAGAACAATGAACATGTTCGCGATTATTCCGGAACGGCGATCTTCTTCGCAGCAGCTTTCTTGGCCGCCTTCTTAGCGCCGGCCTTTTTCACTGTTCGCGTCGTCAGATTGCGATCGGCAGCCTTCTTAGCCGCGGCCTTTTTTGCAGGAGCTTTCTTTGCTGCCTTCTTGGCTGCTTTCTTGGCAGGCTTCGAAGGCCCTTCAAGGGCTTCCTTGGCACGACGCTCTGAGAGCAGATCGGATGCGCGATCAATAGAAACGGTCATTGGGTCATCTGCTGTGCGAAGTGATGCATTCGTGACACCGTCAGTGACGTATGGCCCGAAGCGACCATCACGAACAACGATGTGAAGGTTGGTTGTTGGATCCGCGCCAATTTCACGAAGTGGGCCAGCAGCCTGGCCGCGACCACGACGCTGCTTTGGCTGCGCATACAGCGCAAGCGCTTGCTCCAAAGTGATCGTGAAAATTTCTTCTTCGCCACCAATGGATCGTGAGTCAGTACCGCGCATTAAGTAAGGGCCGTAGCGACCGTTTTGCACGGTGATTTCTTCTTGCGTTGTGGGATCGACACCAACAACGCGAGGCAAACTCAGCAACTTGATTGCATCATCAAGAGTGACCTCGTTGAGATTCATCTCCTTAAACAAGGATGCAGTGCGAGGCTTAGCTGACTTTGGCGCGCCTTCTGGCAAGTTCTCGGTGACGTAGGGGCCGTAGCGACCTGACTTTGCCACAAGGTTCAAGCCACTTTCTGGATGAACACCCAGTTCACGATCACCTGATGGTTCCGCAAGTAGCGCTTCTGCTTTTTCCGCAGTGAGTTCGTCTGGCGCTAAATCAACAGGAATGTTTGCGCGTTCTTCACCGCGTTCGACATAAGCGCCGTAACGACCAACACGAATGTTCGCATCCGAGCCAGCAATTGGCATCGTCGCAATCCCGCGGGCATCGATTGCACCGAGATCTTCGGTGAGTGGCTTGATTCCGGGGAATGGGCCAGCAAGTGACTCGCCACCGCGCCAGAAAGCTTCAAGTTGATCAACGCGATTGGCTTGTCCGTTTGCGATTTCGTCGAGCAGGTTTTCCATGTTGGCAGTGAAGTCATAGTCAACGAGTGCTGCGAAATGCTGCTCAAGTAAACGCACTACTGAGAACGCAATGAAACTTGGAACCAGAGCCGAACCCTTTTTCCAGACATACCCGCGATCAACGATGGTGCTCATGATGGATGCGTAAGTAGAAGGACGACCAATGCCGAGTTCTTCCAAGCGCTGCACCAGCTTTGCTTCGGTGAAACGCGAAGGTGGGCTGGTGGTGTGACCGACAGGGTTCAGCTCTTTGGCATTGACATCTTGACCTTCCGTGAGCGCTGGAAGTTCGTTCTCATTTTCCGCGCCCTCTTCAGGGATGTCTTTCAATGCTGCATAGAAACCTGGAAACACGATGACGGTGCCAGATGCAGTGAACTCTGCAACAGAACCGTCAGTTGCGGTGCCTTTGATCTTTGCGGTGGTAGTTGCAAGTCGGGCATTCACCATTTGTGATGCAACGGTGCGCTTCCAAACGAGGTCGTACAGCGCAAACTCGTCAGCATTCAATTCTTTACGAAGTTGATCAGGTGTTTGGAATGCATCACCAGCGGGGCGAATAGCTTCGTGAGCCTCTTGCGCGTTCTTGGACTTATTCGGGAACACACGTGGGGTTGCTTCCACGTATTCCGGGCCATACAGCTCAGTTACTTGCACGCGAGCTGCATTGATCGCCTGAGCAGACAGGCTGACCGAGTCAGTACGCATATAGGTGATGTAGCCGTTTTCGTAGAGGCTCTGCGCAATTCGCATCGTGCGCTGTGCGCCCCAACGCAAGCGGTTGGAAGCTTCCTGCTGCATCGTGGAAGTCGTGAATGGAGCTGACGGCTTGCGCTGCGTTGGCTTTTGTTCCACTGAAGTGACGGTGAACTTGCCAGCCTTCAAGCCCTCAGCAAGGGATGTGGCACGTGCTTCACTGAGCAGCGTGACCTTGTCTTCTGCCTTGAGGTTGCCGCTTTGATCGAAGTCTTTACCGATAGCAACGCGAACACCATCAACAGTGGTCAGACGTGCCTTGAAATCAACGGGGCCAAAGATCGCGTCGATATCCCAGTAACCAGCAGAGTTGAAGGCGATCCGCTCACGTTCGCGGTCAACAACCAAACGCACCGCAACAGATTGCACGCGGCCAGCAGACTTCGCTTCGCGACCAATTTTTTTCCAGAGCACTTCTGAAACTGGATAGCCATAGAGACGGTCAACGATGCGACGCGTTTCCTGAGCCTGCACCAAATCCATGTCGAGATCACGAGTGTTATTCACGGCCTCGCGGATTGCGTCAGCAGTGATCTCGTTGAACACCATCCGCTGAACGGGAACCTTGGGACGCAGTACTTCTAGGAGGTGCCACGAGATGGCTTCGCCTTCGCGGTCCTCGTCCGTTGCCAGAAGAAGTGCATCTGCGTTTTTCAACGCCGCCTTCAGGTCTTGAATGGTCTGGGCTTTTGAAGCGTGAACGATGTAATAAGGGGTGTAGCCGTCATCAACGTTGACAGCGAGCTTGCTCCAGGAATGCTTGCGCTCCCCTTCAGGGAGGTCTGAGGCCTTAGATGCCAGGTCGCGGACGTGACCCACTGAGGCCATGACTACATAGTCGTCCCCTAGGTATCCGGCGATCTTCTTGGCTTTCGCTGGTGATTCGACGATCACGAGCGTTTTGTCGTTGGCCACGCATTTCCCTTCAGTCGAAGCGGAGTCTGACGCTAAGCCACCGCCTTCTGTCAAATCTTTGGGGGGTCGCATGAGGCATTGACGCTACTTAACCAACGACCTAGTCTGTTGGTATGACTATGACTGTTGGGGTATTTGAAGCCAAGACCAATCTGTCGCATCTTCTGGATCTGGCTGCCGCGGGTGAGCGGATTGTTGTGACCAAGCGAGGGGTGCCTTGTGCCACGATCGGACCTCCACCATCTCGGCTCGATCAGATTCAAGACTTCATCGAATTCGCTGCAGCCATGAGGGCCCGAACCAAACCTGGTCCCGAGTCCGCAAAGGAGCTCATCGAGCTTGGGAGAACCCAATGAGCGCAGTCATTGACGCATCGATCATGGTCTCCTACTTAATGAACGACGAAGATTCATCGCTGTCAGTACCGCTCATTACTCCACTCCTCAGTTCCCCAACGCACGTACCGAGTCTGTGGGTTTATGAAATGGCATCGGCTTTTCGCATTGCTGAAAAGCGTGAACGCATCACAAGCGATGACACGCGTCAGTACCTTGCGTACCTCAAGATTCTGATGATCGATCATCACCATCCTGATGCTCAGGAGATCGTCGACATCGCACGTCAAACCGGCCTCAGCATTTATGACGCGTCATATATATCGCTGTGCTTGCAGGAAGATCTTCCATTGGCCACATTGGATAAGCAGATGAGAAAAGTCGCCGAAGAACTCGGAATCAAAGTTCTTGTGTAATCACAAAAAGAAATAGTTCTGCCCCGCACTCTTTCGAGTACGGGGCAGAACTATTTTGCACTAGACGTTCGCAGGCATGTCACCAACTGCAATTGGGCGACGCTTGCTGATCACAACAGAAATGATCACAATCAATGCCGCGAGAGCTGCGACACCCCAACGTAGTCCGGTGTTGGCATCAGCACCGATGCTCAATGACACCACTGCAGGGGCGATCAACAACGCGACAAGGTTCATCACCTTGATGAGAGGGTTGATTGCTGGGCCAGCAGTGTCTTTGAATGGATCGCCGACGGTGTCGCCGATCACTGTTGCGGCGTGAGCCTCTGAGCCCTTGCCGCCAAAGTTGCCATCTTCGACAAACTTCTTCGCGTTGTCCCAAGCGCCACCTGAGTTCGACAGGAACACAGCCATGAGCACGCCCGTTGCAATCGTGCCGGCAAGGTAGGCGCCCAATGGGCCAACACCAAGACCGAAGCCAACAGCAATTGGAGTGAACACAGCCAAGATGCCTGGCGTAACGAGCTCGCGAAGTGAGTCGCGAGTAACGATGTCGACAACCTTGCCGTATTCAGGCTTCTCGGTGCCGGCCATGATTCCTGGGTGGTCGCGGAACTGGCGACGCACTTCGAAGATCACAGCGCCAGCAGCGCGTGAAACCGCATTGATAGCAAGACCTGAGAACAGGAACACCACTGCTGCACCGATGATCAAACCAACGAGGTTTGAAGGGTTAGCAACGTTGAGAATGCCGAGGTATTCAAGATTTGCGAATACGTCGGAGATGCTCGCACCTGAACTTGCAGTTGCCGCTTGAACCGCATCACGGAATGAACCGAACAAGGCAGTTGCTGCAAGAACAGCGGTAGCAATGGCAATGCCCTTCGTGATCGCCTTCGTTGAGTTGCCAACGGAGTCAAGGCGAGTGAGCACTGCAGCACCTTCACCGTGAACATCGCCAGACATTTCAGCAATGCCCTGAGCATTGTCAGAAACGGGACCGAAGGTGTCCATCGAAACGATAACGCCGACAGTGGTGAGCAAGCCTGTGCCCGCCAATGCGATAGCAAACAGCGACAAGATCATAACGCCGCCACCAACAAGGTAAGCGCCGTACACCGCGGCAGCAATGATGAGCGCTGAGTACACCGCGGATTCCAAGCCGAGTGAAATACCCGAAAGGATCACCGTTGCAGGACCAGTAAGCGACGTCTTTGCAACGTCATCAACAGGGCGACGGTTGGTCTCAGTGAAGTAAGCAGTGAGCTGCTGGATGATTGCAGCGAGCACGATGCCGATCAACACAGCGATGATGACGAACCAACGTGGACCCATTGCTTCAACGCCTGATCCACGGATTGCATCAATTGCAAGACCCACAGGTTTGTACTGCTCAAGAAGTTCAGTCCAGGTCGCTGGAATCCAAACAAATGCAGCCACGATGACCAAGATCAACGAGATCACTGCTGAGATAAAGAAGCCACGGTTAATGGCTGACATTCCCGAGCGATCACCCTTGCGAGGTGCAACGGCGAAGATGCCGATCACTGCGGTAACTACACCAATTGCAGGAACGACCAGTGGGAACACCAAGCCAAGTTCACCGAAGGCAGCCTTGCCGAGAATCAATGCAGCAACGAGCGTGACTGCGTATGACTCAAAGAGGTCAGCTGCCATACCTGCACAGTCGCCTACGTTGTCACCAACGTTGTCAGCGATCGTTGCAGCGTTACGTGGGTCGTCTTCAGGAATACCCTGCTCAACTTTGCCCACAAGGTCAGCGCCGACGTCTGCAGCCTTGGTGAAGATACCACCGCCAACACGCATGAACATTGCAAGCAGAGCAGCGCCGAAGCCGAAGCCTTCAAGAACCTTTGGTGCCTCACCCTTATAGACGAGCACTACAAGTGCTGCGCCGAATAGGCCAAGGCCAACGGTGAACATGCCTGCAACGCCACCGGTGCGGAAAGCAATGCGCATCGCGCGCTCTTCGCCTGACTCGTTTGCTGCAGCAGCAACACGGACGTTGCCGCGAACGGCAAGCCACATGCCCATGTAACCGGTGATGCCGGAAAAGGCAGCACCAACAAGGAAGAAGATGCTTCGACCGATGCGCTCTGATGATGTTTCAGCAGGGAGCAAGAACAGTACAAAGAACACGATCACGGCGAAAACCGCGAGTGTCTTGAACTGACGGGTCAGATAAGCGCTAGCGCCTTCCTGAATCGCAGCTGCGATTTCCTTCATTTTTGGGGTGCCCTCACTTGCGGCAAGGACTTCACGAACCAACACTGCTGCGACTACCAGCGCGAGCAGTGCGATCACAGCAACGACGACAACAGTCGTCAGGTTGCTTCCACTGAGCTCAATCATGGGTCTCCTGACTAGGCGTGAACCGTTGTTCACAAATCTCGCGGAGTTTATTGATTACAGGGGGGAAATCGGCAGGAATTACGAAAATGTCCGTTTTACCGGATTTCCGTGGCGCGCAGCGCTTCCGCTACGGATTCACCCATATAAATAAAGGTATCCAGACCAGTGATGGTGATGACCTTGCGCACCCGATTCGTCGTTGCGACCACGGCAACGAGCGAGCCCTGAGGCCTGGCCAATTCAGCAGCACGAACAAGCACGCTCAGGCCAGTGGAATCCATAAAGGGCACTTGGGCGAGGTCAAGGATCAGCGCTTGATCCAGGTGCCATTGGGCTTCGATGCTCTCCCACAACTGCGATGCGGTCGCTAGATCTATGTCACCGCGCACGGTGACGACAAGTGCTGATTCGACCGTCTCACTGGAAACCCCAAACTCCATGCGCTGACCATGACACACCTGCGCGTTACGGTGGGCGAAATGAGCACCAGTGTCGAAAGCGTTCTCGCGAGACTTTCCCAAGGTCGCGAGGATCGACTGCGCCATGTTGAGGTGCGTGCTGCACGGGAAGCGACCTTTAGCGATTGGCCAAGTTGGGTCGCTGAAGAGCTACGCGAATCATTTCCCGGTGTTCACCAACCTTGGAAGCATCAAATCGACGCCGCGCAGCTGGCGCATGACGGCAATCACGTGGTGCTTTCAACTGGCACCGCTTCAGGAAAATCCCTGGCCTATCTGCTACCCATTCTGAATGCGATTGAGATCGGATCTCGTGCACCAAACGGGCGCGGTGCAACCGCGCTCTACATCGCACCAACAAAAGCACTCGCACACGACCAGCTGCGCGCTCTAGAAGAACGTCATTTGCCTTGGTTACGGCCTGCAACAGTGGACGGCGATAACTCACGCGAGGAACGCCAGTGGGCCCAACAGCACGCCAACCTTGTGCTTACCAATCCAGATCTCTTGCATCATTCGCTACTTGGCGCCCACTCACGGTGGGCACCTTTTCTCAAACGTCTCGAATACATCGTTATCGATGAAGCACATGTGTATCGAGGCGTATTCGGTGCGCACGTATCTGCTGTGATTCGACGCCTCCGTCGCGTATGTGACCATCTGGGAAGTTCACCCGTGATCATTGCCGCTTCTGCAACGGTTGCAGATCCAGCCATCGCAATGCATCGCCTTATTGGCGACGAAGTTCTTGAAGTCACTGATGATTACTCGCCAACTCCTGAGCGCACGATCGCTTTGTGGCAGCCGTTAGATCTAGGCCTTGATAACGCGGAGCCAGTACACCGCACCGCAACAACCGAGGCTTCACACATCTTGGCCGACTTAGTTGCAGACGGGCGACAAACCCTTGCCTTCGTTCGCAGTCGACGGGCCGCCGAAGGCGTTGCATCGATGACACGTGATCTCTTGCGCGAGATCGATCCTGAACTCGTTGATGGTGTTGCCTCTTATCGCGGTGGTTATCTCCCAGAAGAACGCCGAGCAATCGAGAATTCACTCCGCGATGGATCAATTCGCGCTTTGGCAACAACCAATGCCCTTGAACTTGGGATCGATATCAGCGGTCTTGATGCTGTAGTGATCGCCGGATGGCCGGGCACTCGCTCATCACTGTGGCAGCAAGTTGGGCGCGCTGGTCGAGGTGATGCGCCAGCATTGGCGATCTTTATCGCGCGTGAAGACCCGCTCGATGCGTTTGTTGTAGAACATCCTTCTTCAATCCTCGATGCGCCAGTTGAAGCGTCGGTATTTGATCCAGCTAACCCCGTCATTCTTGGACCACACCTATGCGCGGCTGCCTCTGAATTTCCGCTCACCGATGAAGAAGCCATCCGGTGGTTTGGGCCGTCTTCCATTGATCTACTTGAACAACTGGCATTCCAAGGTTTTTTACGTAAACGCACTACCGGTTGGTTTTGGACGCGCAGAGATCGCGCTAGCGATCTGGCTGACCTGCGAAGTTCCGGTGGCGCACCTATTCGCATTGTTGAAGAAAGTACTGGCCGTTTGCTTGGGACTATCGATCAAGCTTCTTCACACACCACAGTGCATCCAGGTGCGGTGTATACCCATCAAGGTGTGACCTCGGTTGTTGCTGAACTTGATTTAGATGACTTAGTTGCAACTGTTGTCGAAGAACCCGTCGACTACACCACACATGCTCACGAAATAAGTGACATTCGCATCCTTGATGAATATGAAGGTCGTCCGTGGGGTGAGGCCACTATTCATGTGGGTCAAGTGCAAGTCACTAGTCAGGTCACAAGCTTTCAACGTCGGCGTCTCTTCACTGGCGAGAATCTTGGTGAACAAGGACTGGAACTTCCTGAACGCGAACTCATCACCACTGCGGTGTGGTGGACAGTTACTGACGATCAGTGCACCCGAGCAAACATCGATTCCACAGTGATTCCTGGAGCAGTGCACGCGGCTGAACATGCCTCCATCGCACTGTTGCCACTGTTCGCCACCTGCGATCGCTGGGATATTGGCGGCGTATCAACGGCCCTGCATATCGACACCGGTGTCACCACAGTGTTTGTCTATGACGGATATCCCGGCGGCGCGGGCTTTGCGCAGCATGGTTTCGATATCGCTCGTCAATGGTTGACCGCGACTCGCGACTTAATCCGAGAATGTCGATGCCGTGAAGGGTGCCCGTCCTGCATTCAGTCACCTAAGTGCGGCAACGGAAACAATCCACTTGATAAAGCGGCCGCCATCCGAGTGCTGACTGAGTTGCTGCGCAATGCCACGGACTAGCAACACTTAATCGCCTGACGGCCCCGCAACAGCCGTAGCAACGACACGCCCAATGGGTAAGCCAAATCGAATGAACAGAGCAGCCACGAGCGAAGGCGATGGTCCTTCAACGGAAATTGCGACGTCTGCGCCTTGGACTTCACAAGTGATCAGACGCACATGGTTGGTAATCGCCATGTGATCAGCTGCCGCGCATGGATCGCCGAGAGTTTGAGCCCCTGCAAGTGCACTGAGATCGGCTGCACTTTGTGCACCATGACTGGCAAGTGTTGCTTGAACCTGAACTATGGCGATAAACCCGATCGCAAGTACAACAACACTCAAGGCAAGACCAAGAACAGTCGCGCTACCGCGATCATCACTGAGAATCCACTTCATAGTGATTCCAACGGCGCTGTTGCTGAACGATCGATGTTGAAACTGAAGTGGGAGAAAAGCGGAATGGGCACAGACACCTGCTGAATCAATTGCACGGTAACCATGTGATTCCCTTCAATCATTGCGAGTTCAGCATCTGGTGCCTGAGTATTTGCTTGCTGTTGAATTTCTTCAGCGGAAATGCCACGCGCTAAACCACGTGCAAGATCATGAGCGGTATCCGCGAGATGCAGTGCGGTCATTCCTGTCTGAATCCCTGTGAGTAACAAGACAGTGAGAGAAAGCAGGACCGGGATCATCATCGCTGTCTCAACAATTGCGCTTCCTCGATCATGTTGGGTGGAGTCGAGTAATCCTCGACTCCACCCACGCCACATAATCACTTAGAAAAATGCCGATAGTGCGGTGCTCATAACTTTCCAAATCAAGTTGCGCACTTCCGTACTTGTGAGCAACTTGATCATCACACCACCCAGACCAGCAACCGCCACCGTGCCGACTGCATATTCGGCAGTTGTCATGCCGTGATCACCGAACTGAATGCGTTGCAAAACCTTTTTCATGGAATTTCCTTTCTCGACCCAGGGCCTGGTGCCCGTGTTGGGGGCTAACCGTGCGTCGAAGAGGAATGAGTTCGCATCTGTCAATTTCAAACTGTGGATGCCAGCCCAGATAAATCAAGATTGGGGATAACTTTTCAGTTCGAAAAAATTCCAATGGCCATTGACGCAATAACGGGAACCACACCAAGCAAAATGAACGCCGGTAAGTAACACACCGCAAGCGGCATCACAGCTCGAACCCCTGCACCCCTAGCTGCTACTTCAACATCCCTACGTTTCTCCCGGCGCTCATCCCTGGCAACTCCAGTGAGCAGGTCTGCGATAGGCGCGCCGCTTTCATTCGATCGTCGAAAGGCAGCAGCGATCCGGTTAAAAGCTGGTTCCGCATCAGCTGTCGTCCATACGTGTGACGCGGGTGTTCCTAATTGCATCGCGCGATCTACCCGCATCAACGTGTGTGATGCGGGTGTGCCAACTGTCTGACTGACGGCATGCAAAGCGCTGGTGACGCTTGCACCCGATGCCAAGGTAGCTGCGAGTAGGTCACACACAGTAGGTATCTGAGAAACCAGGGCACGCGTGTGTTCTCGTTCTGCGCGACTTTCTAGATTGCCTAAGAATCGGTAGGCAATCACGCCAGCGCCAATACCCATCAGCACCCCAATTGATGAGTTAACAAACATCATCACTCCCAGGGCCGTGATGAAGGCGGCGATCACTCGCATTGGAGGTCGCCGCTGAGAGGTCGCGACCGGACTTCGGACAATTCGTCTAAGTCGCTTTCGCGCCATTGGTCGAAAAGCAATCCATGCTGCGAACGCAAGCAATAAGACGATGAGCGCATTCACAAAAGCTCCTCCACGGCGCGCACCATCCGCCGTGACCAAAGCGACCCGAGAATCGACAGAGTTACGCCCAAAACGAGGCACACAATTCCTAGGGGACTACCCAAGAGCCACCCAATTGGATCGGCCCCCATCGCAATGCCCATGAGAAGCCCGATGAGTGGAAGCCAACGCAGTACAGCTGCAGTTGCCCGCGGTCCTGCAAGTTCGCCCTGCAAGGTGTTCCGCAGTTCTTCATTTTCACGCAACCCATGAATCATTCGTTCAACAGCAGCGCTCATTCCGCTACCCGAGTTCGATGCCACGAGCCAGCAAGCAGCTAGTTGCCCTAAATCTGGATGTCGTTGGGCATCAACCACAAGAGCCTGGGCAACATCGCCTTGCATTCCCACCGCGCTCAATGCAGCGGGCCAAATGGGTGGTGCACTCGCTGCCAACACCAATGCCGAACTGGGCGATTGCCCAGATCTCAGTTCCATCTCAAACGCTGCCAGCGAATCAATCACTGCCCTTGCATCAAGCTGGCGTTGCACTGAGCGTCGCATTCGTTTGCGAAGGACATCCAGAACTGCTGTATGCCACTCATCTGCTCGAGAAAGATTGAGGGATGCAAGACGCATCGATGACCAAGGTGCAACCCAAACTGCCACTGCGGTCCCAAGGAGCGTTGCTATTACGAGATTCACAACGAACCTGCTCGCGCTCCAAGTGCACGAATTGCAGGGTGTTCAACATAGGCACCATTGATGAACTCCAGCGCGGGTGTGAGTTCGAATTCACGATGATCATTTATGTTCCCCACATAAATTCCTTGAACGTGCCGTCTCCCTGACGAGTTTCGTTCCAGATGGACTACTGCATCCAAGCCTGCAGCTAGGAGCGCATGCACAGCAGAACGATCAAGACCAGCTGTGAGCCCTAACGCTTCAATTCGCGCAGGAACATCGATAGCTGAATTCGCATGCACCGTTCCGCAGCCGCCCTCATGCCCGGTGTTCAGCGCCGAAAGCAACTCAACAACTTCAGCGCCTCGAACTTCGCCTACGACGATGCGGTCAGGGCGCATTCGAAGCGTTTGTCTTACGAGATCTCGCATTGCTATCGCCCCAGCACCTTCAATGTTTGCGATGCGTGATTGCAACCGAACCACGTGTGGATGATCTGGGTTCAACTCTGCTGAGTCTTCAACGATCACGATGCGTTCATTAGCGGGAATGAGCCCAAGTAATGCCGACAAGATTGTTGTTTTTCCCGTGCCAGTGCCACCACTGATCAAGAACGACAACTTTGTGTCGATCAACGTCCGCAACCAAGCACTTGCATGTTCATCGATGGCACCTCGGCCAACGAGCTCATCCAAAGTGAATGGTTGGCGTCTAGGTAAACGCAATGAGATCACGGTGCCATCAATTGCTATTGGTGGGATTGCCGCATGTAGGCGGATGCCCGAGCCCATGCGCACGTCGATAAATGGATGCGCGTCGTCAAGCCTGCGCCCGGCCTGACTTGCTAAACGCTGAGCCAAAGCGCGCACGTCCTGATCCGACGTAAAGGACAACGGCATTTGCTCGAGGCCATGGCCGCGATCAATCCAAATCTGCTCTGGTCCATTCACAAGTACGTCGGTTACTTCCGTTTCTTGCAAGAGCGGTTCCAAGATGCCTGCTCCTAGATACTCCCGTTGTAGCTCGGTAACGAGTGAAAGAATTGCGCCATCGCCAAGGACAATGCCTTCATCTCGAAGCGCTGCTGCTACGCCAGCTTGAGTTGCTTCACTTTGACTCGCTACCAATCGGGAGCGCACGCGATCGGCAAGTTTCATGTAGCCCACCACCCGCGAAACAATTGGTCGCACGTTTTTGCAAAGGTTCCTTTCGCAAGTAGCCCTTGCTCCGCAGCCGTCATCACTTTGGCGTCTTCAGCGATGCTCGCGTACACAGACTTGCCTAGTGCTCGTCCGACATCATTGACATTCATACTTCGATCGACTTTGCGCACAATGATTTCTTGATTGCCCCAAGAAGTTGATGCTCGCTCGAGTACTGCCGAGGCAGCGGCCACAGCTCGTATACGCGTGGGAACCATCCACCACACAGGTGTGTTGAGTTGGTTCAAGAAGGTACGTACATCTTGTGGAAGTTCATTTCGGCCTAGGTCAATCACGACAACATCAAAGGTATGCGCCGCGCATTCAAGAATGGAAAGCCAAGCCGCTGAGGTTGGGCTCGCCTGAGAATCTCGCGAAGCAGAAATCAGCGAAATGCCATGTGGAGTTGGAAGTGCTGGGATCAACGTTTCTGCGCTCATGCGCCCACTGGTCAATGCCAACTCAGGCCATCGGACTCCCGGTTGCGCTTCAGCACCAAGAAGGAGATCAAGCCCGCCACCTGAGAGATCCGCGTCAACGAGCAAGACGCCATGTCCGGCCTGTTGTGCTGCTACGGCAATGCCAACCGCACAAGTTGAGGCACCTGCACCGCCACAGACGCCACCGATTGCTAACACGCGAGCCGACCTGCCTGGCACCACGGCGGCAGGTGTGAGCCTTTCCGCCAACCAGTCATCAGCCTGTGGCAGCGCGACAACATGCTCTGCGCCAATAATCAATGCTCGCTGCCACAGCTCGGCTGGAATTGCCGCCTGCGTATCGAATTGCCAGGTCACCACCGCCATGTTGCGCCGCTTACCTAACGCTTGTGCTGCGTCGATGAAATCACTGCCAAGGAGAAGCAGCCGATCCCCTGACCAACACGAGCCAAGAGTGAGCAATGAATTCACGACCTCAACTTCCGTGTTCCCAGCGGCAGCTAAGGAGCGAACGTGGTCAATCACAATTGGGTCTGCCGTAGCAAGTACTGGTCTGGTCATAGCTAGACCTTGAACTCTCAGCTTGTCTGAAATCCAGTGCGAAAAGGCGATCTGTGGATGAAGCTCGGTGTTTGGGAGCCTGTGGATATCTGCAGTACCGTGACCTTTATGTCGACGGCTGCCTTCTTTGACCTCGACAAAACCATTTTGGCCAAGTCGAGTGCCTTCGCCTTTGCGCGCCCGTTTTTCAAAGGCGGACTAATTAGCCGACGCGAAGTACTCCGTAGTGCTTACGCCCAACTCGTATTTGTCACTTCAGGTGCAGATCACGAACTCATGGAGCAGATGCGCACCTACGTTTCCAATTTGGTTACCGGTTGGGATGTTGAGTCGGTGCAAGCAATCGTTGCCGAAACTCTCGACGAAATTATTGATCCGATGGTCTACCAAGAAGCCGTTGATCTCATTGCTGAGCATCGCGCTGCCGGGCACGAGATCGTGATCGTGTCATCTTCAGGTAGCGACATGGTTGAGCCCATTGGTGCTCGCTTGGGCGTTGACCACACGATCGCAACCCGTGCTCAGATTGAGAATGGCCGCTACACGGGCCAACTGGAATTCTTTGCCTACGGTCCAAATAAGGCACTCGCGATTCAAGAGCTCGCGCTCGAGCGTGGTTATGACCTTGATGAATGCTACGCATACAGCGATTCCCAAACTGACTTACCGATGATGGAAATTGTTGGCCACCCTGTTGCAGTGAATCCCGATGATGAGCTGCGTGAAGTTGCTGTTGATCGCGAATGGCCAATCATGGATTTCGCCAAGCCTGTTGCCTTGCGCAATCACACCAAGCAAATTGCAGTCACCGGAACAAGCGTTGCTCTTGGCGCTGCGGTGATTGGCGTTACTTGGTATGTCATCCGTCGCATGACCCGCACTCGAGCAGCCTCGTAAGCCATCGGTAGTGTCGAAACCGTGAGCCAAGTTTTCCAACCCGCATTCATTGATGCACTTCTTAAACGCGATGACGTCAACACTGCACTCACTGCAGCGCGAGACGACATTGATGCAGTGCTGTGGCGTCGAGATATTCGCGCAGCTGCAAACGATGTTGCAGCCGCCTCAGTTGAGCGAGGAGCCCGCGCATCAGCAACGATTGAAGGTGCAGATCTTGTGATGCCCGATGACTCACCCATGGGCAGAGTCTTGGGAAGCACACTGTTGCTCACTTCATCCATCCCTGGCCAGGTTGATACCTGGGGCAAGGCTCCCCTGCAGGTCATCGCGCATCTGCATGCACTCACTGCTTCAGGCTTTGCTCCTGCTGACACTCTTGGCCGCCCGCGCACTAACGATGAAGCTGACGATCCATTGAAGATCGGATCACTTCCTGATGTTTCTGCCCTCGCACCTAGCCTCATGGCACTTTCAAGTCTTGTGACTCGACGAACCGATCTGCCCGCTCTACTCACCGCGGCCTTCGTCCATAACGAAATCCTGTGGATGCGGCCGTTTACTTGGGGCTCTGGTCTTGTTGGCCGCGCCCTCGTGCGCTGCGTCATGGCAGAGCGTGGCCTGGACCCGTCTCCATTCACCATTCCTGAGCATGGCTTTGTTGAGACGGGACGACCTGCCTACGTACAGGCGATCAAGAATTACGGCACGGGAAGCGTTGAAGGCGTCGCCGAGTCAGTGATTTGGTTTGCTGCGTGCTGCGCTGTTGGCGCAGCTGCTGTCACCCTGTGATCAACCTCCTGCCGCGCCTGCTCGAAGCATGATTAGGTACACCTATGAGTGAAACCCTTGCCAACCTCGGCACCGAAGATCGCCTATTCCCACCATCAGCCGCATTTGCCGCACAGGCCAACGCGCAACCAGGGATCTTTGAAGCTGCAGCCACCGATCCCCTGGGTTTTTGGGATGAGCAGGCTCAGCACATTTCTTGGAGCACGCCATATACCGAGGTTCTCGACTGGAGCGATGCTCCATTTGCCAAATGGTTTGTCGGCGGCAAACTCAACATTGCCTACAACTGCGTGGACCGTCACGTTGAAGACGGTTATGGCGCACAGGTTGCGCTTCGCTTCGAAGGCGAACCAGGGGACCGTCGTGACATCACGTATGCAGATCTACAGCAAGAAGTGAGCAAGGCTGCGAATGCATTGATTGAACTTGGCATCAAAACAGGCGATCGCGTGATGATCTACCTGCCAATGATTCCTGAGGCAGTCATCGCAATGTTGGCATGCGCACGAATTGGAGCAACTCACTCTGTGGTGTTTGCGGGCTTCTCCGCAACTGCATTACAAAGTCGCATTGAAGATGCGCAAGCAGCACTCGTCATCACTGCAGATGGTCAGTTCCGCCGCGGTACTTCAATGCCGTTAAAGCCCGCGGTTGATGAGGCTCTCGAAGGCGAAACTCCGATTCGCAATGTGTTGGTCGTCAAGCGCACAGGTGATGACGTTGCTTGGAATGCGGATCGTGATTTGTGGTGGCACGAAGTTGTTGACCGTCAATCAGACGTTCACGTTCCAGAAAGTTTCGACAGCGAGCATCCACTCTTTATTCTTTACACCTCGGGAACGACAGGCAAACCAAAGGGAATCCTGCACACCACGGGTGGCTACTTGGTGCAAACCTCTTACACGCACCGCGTGATTTTCGATCTCAAGCCTGACACTGACGTGTATTGGTGCACGGCAGACATTGGCTGGATCACTGGCCACTCTTATGTCACGTACGGTCCACTTGCAAACCGCGTTACCCAAGTGATTTATGAAGGCACACCAGATTCACCTGCACGCGATCGCTGGTGGGACATCATTGAGCGTCACAAGGTTTCCATTCTGTACACCGCTCCAACGGCAATTCGCACCTGCATGAAGTGGGGGGATGATCTCCCTAAGAGCAAAGATCTTTCCTCCCTTCGTCTGCTTGGTTCTGTTGGTGAACCCATTAATCCAGAAGCATGGATGTGGTACCGCGAAGTCATCGGTAATAACAACTGTCCAATCGTTGATACCTGGTGGCAAACAGAAACTGGCGGCATCATGATCGCTCCAGTACCAGGCATCACAGCCTGTAAGCCAGGTTCGGCCATGGGCCCAATCCCGGGCATCAGTGCAAAAGTTGTTGACGACGAAGGCGTTCCGGTACAACCAGGTTCGGGTGGGTACCTAGTGTTGACCCAGCCGTGGCCGGCAATGTTGCGTGGCATTTGGGGCGACAATGAGCGTTACGTCGAAACCTATTGGTCACGCTGGCCAGATACTTATTTCGCAGGTGACGGTTCAAAGCTCGATAGCGATGGCGCGATCTGGGTCCTTGGCCGCGTTGATGACGTGATGAATGTTTCCGGTCACCGCCTCTCCACTACAGAAGTCGAGTCAGCGCTGGTGTCCCATCCAAAGGTTGCTGAAGCAGCAGTAGTTGGCGCCGAAGATGAGCGCACTGGCCAAGGCATTGTTGCGTTCGTGATTTTGCGCGGCGGCTTTGAAGATGGCCCAGAGCTCGTGACTGAACTTCGCAACCACGTTGCTCACGAGATTGGCCCAATTGCTAAGCCTCGCCAGATCATGATCGTGGCTGAGCTACCGAAGACTCGTTCTGGCAAAATCATGCGTCGCTTACTTCGTGACGTTGCTGAGCATCGTGACCTTGGAGATGCAACTACGCTTGCAGATCCAACAGTGATGAACCTGATTGCTTCAGGTCTTTCACAGGGTGCGAGCGAGGACTAATCATGTTGCAACCGACAGTGTTGCTCGGTCGGTTATCGCTGCCAGAGCGTGGTTACATTCGAGAACGGCTGCGTGATGAAACCTTCGGTGGCATTTTGCTGCTGGTTGCTGCAGCGATCGCCTTGGTGTGGGCTAACGCTCCCTGGGGAAGTAGCTATCAAAGTTTTGTGAACTTTGAGTTTGGTCCAAACTTTTGGCATTTACATCTTTCAGTGGCCCAATGGGCATCAGATGGCTTACTTGCGGTGTTCTTCTTTGTGATTGGCCTTGAACTCAAACATGAACTCGTTCTTGGATCGTTGTCGAATGTGCGTAAAGCCGCCGTTCCCGTAGCAGCGGCCATCGGAGGGATGCTTGTTCCTGCGGTGATCTTCGTGATCATCAATATTTCTGCTCCACAAGGTGTTCCTGGTGGCTGGGGAACCCCGATGGCCACCGATATCGCATTTGCATTGGCAGTGCTTGCTGTTGTTGGTAAAAACCTTCCGATCGCACTTCGCGCATTTCTGTTGACTCTCGCAGTTGTGGATGACCTTGGCGCGATTCTCGTTATCGCGGTCTTTTATACCGACAAGATTGCGTTGAGTTGGCTTGCGCTCTCCGTACTGTGCTGCGTTGCGTACGCGATCGCGCAACGTCAACGCGTGCGCACTGCCTGGCTATATGTACCACTTGGTTTGCTGACTTGGGTCTTCATGCTCAACAGCGGCGTGCACGCAACAGTTGCCGGGGTCGCGTTAGGCCTCCTCACCCGCGTGCGGCTCGATCCAGGTGAAACCCAATCCCCGGCTGACCGTGTTGCTCATCGCATTCACCCATTGAGTGCTGGCATCTGCGTTCCACTCTTCGCACTAGTTGCCGCTGGCGTTGATGTGCGCTCCATCGGAGTGTGGACGTCAATCAGCTCACCCGTAGCCATCGGCGTGATCCTTGGTTTAGTCATCGGTAAGCCCATCGGCATTTTTTGCACTTCCTGGCTAGTCGCCCGATTCACAAAGGCATCGCTGAGTTCATCCTTGCGCTGGCTCGATATTTTCGCCGTGGGACTGCTGGGTGGGATTGGCTTTACCGTCGCACTCCTGATTGCTGAACTCAGCTTCACAGGCACTGACCTCAGCTCGGCGAAGTTAGCCGTGCTCGTCGCTTCGGTAGCAGCAGCAATCCTTGCTGCAATCGCACTCCGCCGCCGAGGGCGCGCCTATGCGGCACTGGCCGAACTCGAGGAAGTTGACCAATAGGCCGCCGGAGAATTGAGATCCGCACGCACCACGCGCTAGCCTCTTCTTATGCCTGACAATCAACCAAGCATCGGTCAACTGATCTCAAAGACAGTCACGGATGCCAAGCGCCTTGCTTCTGCTCAATTGGCGCTCGCAAAAGCAGAAATGCAGGCGTCGAAAAAAGCCATCACCGCTGCTACCGCTTTAGGCATCACCGCGCTGATCCTGCTGCCTCTTGCAATCCTGTTTCTGCTTTTCACGCTTGCATACGGTCTTCAGCAAATGGGGCTACAAACCTGGGCCGCTTTCGGCATTGTTTCATTGATTATTTTGATCGCCATCGGCATCACTTCAGCTCTTGCAGTTTCACAAGCCAAAAAGGTCAAGGGGCCAGAACTCGCAGTGCGCGAGCTCAATAAGACAGCCGAAGCATTCGGCCAGTCAGACCCTTCGTAGTTTCCTAATCTCGAACCACGCACGTTCCGGTATCAACCGATGCTTCACCTGCAATGCCAGCCGCCATTGCGCTAGTTAATTCGCTCGCGGCAATTGCATAGCCCGTTGCTTTATTACTGATTCCTGAACCAAACACCATTCCCAGTACTTCGCCCTTGGTTGACACAAGCGGACCACCGGAATCCCCAGGAATAACACTGCCTCGGAATGAAATTACTTGGCGTTCAACGCCACTCTTTCCGTAGATATCGTCACCACGCGCATCAATGAGCGCTCTGATGCGCACTGGAATCACCTTGAGATCAGTTCCACCGGGGTACCCAATAGCCGCCGCATCGTCTCCTGAGATCGGCGGGATTGTCTGAAGTTTCAATGAGGGAATAAATGACGAATCGACTTGTAACGCTGCAACATCAAGCCTTGGGTCAAAATACACAACCGTTGCAGGCCAACGCTCATTGCCAAGTTCAACTTGCGGATCATTCACTCCGGCCACTACATGCGCATTGGTGAGCACTACACCTTCGGCAATAAAAAATCCTGAGCCGGTGAGAGTTGTTTTGCACAGGTCAGTTGAGCCTGAAACTCGCACCACAGACTGTGCGGCACGAGCAATTGCCGCTTCAGTCGTGAGCTCGACTCTTGGCGCCTTGACATCTGGTCCCACGACTTCAGTGATGCTCGAAAACACACGTGGCAATGAGCCTTGCCCAACCACGTCACGTAAATGAATGAATACATCGCGCACTTGATTTGGCACGATCGCGTCAAGGGTAGTAACAACTTTCGATTGCTGCACCATCGTGGTGGTCTGCGAAACTGGAAGCATTGCGATTGCTGTCGCAATGATCCAAACAATCACTGCGAGCGCTAAAACATTTAGTGCGGCGCCTGCAGTGTTGTCTATGTATTTCACTGGAGTCCAGGTAATCGCTGCACGAAGCATGCGTCCAAGAATTGACGTCAAACTTTGTCCAATGAGCGCGCAAATGAGCACTGCACCTATCAACACAAGCGCACGAACAATGCCTTCGGAAAAGTACGTAGCAATGACATCGGGAAGGAGCAGTGCTGCAGCGATGCCGCCACCCAAGAAGCCGGCAAATGAGAGCAACCCAGCAACAAAGCCCTGACGCCAACCAGCCCAAGCAAACACGATGACGGCGCCAACGAGCACCCAATCAACAACACTCATGGATTCTTCACGCTCGACCCATGGTTTTCACGAGTAACTCCGCAGCTTCTGAATCCGTAGGGCCTTCACCAAACGAAGGGCACCATTTGGCGATCGTGCAGGCTCCGCACGCAGGTTTGCGTGCATGGCACCGGCGGCGTCCATGCCAAATCACCAACTGTGATGCCTTTGTCCAGTCTTTCTTTGGCCACAGTGCCATCAGATCGCGTTCAACTTTCACCGGATCTGTCTCAGTCGTCCAGCCAAGTCGCTTACATAACCGCAGCATGTGGGTATCAACAGTGATTCCCGGAAAACCAAAGGCCTCGCCCAGCACCACGTTCGCAGTTTTGCGACCGACCCCAGGCAAAGTCACGAGTTCTTCGAGGGTTTGTGGCACTTCGCCACCAAACCGGTCACACAGTTGTTGGCCCATGTTTTGCAAGGTGGCAGCTTTGGCCCGATAAAAGCCCACCGGATGGATGATTTCCTCAATGACAGCCGTCTTGGCTCCAGCAAAATCCTCTGCTGACCCATACCTGGCGAACAATGCAGGGGTCACCTTGTTCACCCGAACGTCAGTGCTTTGAGCGCTCAAGATCGTCGCGACGAGCAGCTGCAGCGGGTTTTGGAAGTCCAGTTCGCACTTCACATCCGGGTATTGGAGTTCCAATGCCTTAAAGATGGAGCGGAATCGTCGCTTTTGCGCTGTCATGTCCGCCATTACCCCAGCGTAGGTCTCAGGTAGTAATCAGGGTGTGTACCGGGTCACTTCATTTATAGGCAACAATGGGGCTGTGGAAGACCTCGTGATGAATGCCCCGCTCTTCGCTGCCCTCGATGTTGAGGGTGCCGCTGCTCTTCGCGCTTCTCTAGTTGAGCGCAATGTGGTCAAGGGCGAGGTGCTGTTCGCTGAAGGCGAGCCGGGCGATCGCATGTATGTGATCGTCGAAGGCAAGGTCAAACTCGGTCAGACTTCTGTTGATGGTCGCGAATCACTGCTCGCAGTGCTTGGCCCAGCCGAAATGTTTGGCGAACTCAGTCTCTTTGACCCAGGCACTCGCACCTCAACGGCAACCGCACTGACCGATGCCATCGTGCTTGGTCTTGGTAACGATCAACTTCGCCCATGGCTTGCTGGTCGCCCAGAAGTTGCCGCCGCACTACTTCAGGCCCTTGCGCGTCGCTTGCGTCGCACGAACGAAGCAATGGCTGACCTTGTGTTCTCAGATGTTCCGGGCCGTGTTGCAAAAGCACTTATGGAACTTGGTGAAAAGTTCGGCACCATCACTCCTGATGGCTTGATGGTCACGCACGACATGACCCAAGAAGAACTTGCACAGCTTGTTGGCGCATCACGCGAAACTGTAAATAAAGCACTTGCTGACTTTGCACAACGTGGATGGATTCGCTTGGAATCACGCCAGGTCTTAATCCTTGACGTCGAGCGTTTGGGCAAGCGGGCTCGTTAAATCCTCATCTGTGGTGAACTCACCAAGATGCTTCAAGTACGACAACTGCGCTTTCACTGACTGACGCGCTGCATTTTTCAATTTCTCCGGCGTATCTGCATACACAAGATCCAATACATCTGTTGAACTCTTCGCGCCGTTCTTCACCACTTCACGCACTTCCTCTAACCGTGCAAGGCGATGATCAACATAGGCATCAAGAATGTCTGTTGGCCCGGTGAGCGCTGGCCCGTGTCCGGGCAAGAGCCAGGAAATCTCGTATTTGGCCACGAGTTCTTTTAATTGCTCAAGGCTGGTGAAGTACGCACCGAGATCGCCATCGGGAACGGTAATCACAGCCGTGCCTCGTCCAAGAACCGTGTCGCCTGTTAACAAGGACTTATCGTGCGGCAAGAAGAAACTCATGCTGTCTGCCGAGTGACCAGGAGTTGCCACCACATGCATCTCGGTTTCACCAACAACAATCACATCGCCGGTAGTGAGCCCTTCATCCCCTAGGCGGAATTGCGGATCAACAGATCGCACAGTGGTCTTTGTGAGTTCCGCTAAACCCTTTGCTCCAGCAGAGTGATCTGAATGACCATGCGTCAGGATGACAGCACCGACTTCACAGTCGCGTAACGCCGCTGCAGCGATAATCGCTTTGAAGTGACTCTTTTCGTTGGGTCCTGGATCAATCACGATGCATTTCGAGGTCCCAGGCACGTGCAGTAACCAGGTGTTCGTTCCATCAAGAGTCCAAGCACCAGCGTTGTGAGCCAGAACGCACACGGCGCTATCAGTTACTGAGCCGCCATCCCAATCATCTTTTGAACCAATAAACGGGAGCGGGCGGCCACTCATGGCGTACCCGTTGCTTCAACTGGTGGTACTGGGCGATCACGTTCCAAAATTTCGCCAGTTCGATCGTGGACGATCGTCCAGTGTTCGTAGCCATCGGCTTCGATTTGCAATCGATCCATGCGCGGCACAATGTCGCGCGCATCAGTAGCGGCAACCAGCGTTGCGATCTCGCTGTGTTCCAGCAGGTGCTCGAGTGCTGCGCGAGTAGGCGCCATCAGCAAGATTTTGCCTTCGTCTGCTTCGGCAATGGCCGCACTCGGCGATATCCATCGCGCTTCGACGGCTTCAGTTCCATGCGGCTGAGCAATTTGATCCTCTGGCATGTGCGTGATGAAAAAACGTACGTCGTAGCGCAGCTTTTCCCATTCGGGAGTCACCCAATGATCAAGTAGCACCAACGCATGTGGATCCACAATGACGCCAGCTTCTTCTTCAAGCTCACGCACCGCACACAGAAGCAAGCCACGGGTTTGAGCGGGATCGGCGCTCATGCGAACTGACAGCGAAGCTAAGTTGATGACTTCATCATCCAGAGTCTGCCCGCGCTCATAATCCTCTGGGTCTAGGCGACCGCCTGGAAATACATAGGCACTCGCAGCAAAAGCCATGGTGCTTGCACGGCACATCATGTAGGTCTCAAGCCCATGGCCTGTTTCACGCAACAGCAACACTGTGGATGCGGCGCGTGGAGTGATGGGTTCCCAGGTAGCAGAGCCGTTCGCTAATTCGCGAGCGCGCTCAAGGGCGTACTCGGGAAAATCCCGAGTCACTATTCAGAGACCTCGACAATGAGCTCGACCTCAACTGGCGCATCAAGTGGAAGTGCTGCAACACCAAGCGATGATCGGGCATGAACACCCTTGTCGCCGAACGCCTGCAACAACACATTGCTTGCACCATTGACCACGATTGGAGCTGATACAAAGTCAGGAACACTGGCAACGAAACCGGTGACCTTCACAATGCGCACAACCTTCTCAAGATCGCCGATTAAACCCTTAACCGCAGCAATGCCATTGAGTGCACAAATCTTCGCGAGCTCATGAGCCTCATCAGGAGTCACGGTGCCGCCAACCTTGCCAGTCTGTGGCAATTCGCCATTGACCATAGGTAGTTGGCCCGATAGGAAGATCAGATTTCCGCTGCGCACTGCTGGCACATATGCCGCCACCGGTACAGCGATTTCCGGAAGGGTCAAGCCGATTTCAGCCAAACGACTTTCAACAGACATGCGTAATGCTCCTTATCCAGCCAGCGGGCGCTTGAAGTAAGCCACAAGTTGTTCGGCATTTTGGCCCGGCACAACCTGCACCAATTCCCAGCCATCCAGACCCCAGTTATCAAGAATCTGCTTGGTGGCGTGAATGAGGAGCGGTGCGGTGGCGTATTCCCATTTGGTCATGGAATGACCCTAGCGAGTGCGACCTGCGCTTCGAACGGCAGTTGAGATTACGCTGGAGAGATGGTCAATTGGTCGGGCACTGCGCTGCACGTGGTTTCCGGTAAAGGTGGGGCAGGGAAAACCACCGTCGCTGCGGCTTTGGCGATCAATTTGGCCCGCGAAGGCAAACGCACCTTGCTCATGGAAGTTGAAGGCCGCCAAGGCATCGCCCAACTCTTTGACACCGCTCCCCTGCCGTACGAAGAACGCCGGATCGCTATTGCTCCAGGTGATGGAGAAGTGTGGGCACTGGCCGTGGATGCCGATGAAGCACTCGTGGACTACCTCGCAACCTTCTACAACCTAGGTCGTGCTGGATCTGCACTGCGCAAGATGGGCGCTATTGATTTCGCCACCACCTTGGCCCCTGGCCTGCGCGACGTGTTGCTGACCGGCAAAGCCTGCGAATTAGTGCGCCGGAAAACCAAGCGAGCTGACAATGCCTATGACGCTGTCGTTATTGATGCTCCACCAACTGGGCGCATTGAACAATTTCTCAATGTCACTTCACAAGTTTCTGCTTTGGCGAAAACGGGCCCCATCCATCGACATGCTGAAATGGTGATGGGAGTTATTGGATCACCGCAGACGTCGGTCCATCTTGTGACTTTGCTCGAAGAAATGCCGGTTCAAGAAACCATTGATGGCGTTGCGCAACTGCGCGCAGCCGAACTCCCCGTTGGCGCAATCTTTATCAACATGGTGCGCGATGCACTTCTTGATGAAAAACAGATGGCCAAGATTCGCAAAGGCACCCTTGGCATGAAGAAAATCAGTGAGATCGCTGTTTCCGCTGGTATCCATCAAGATCCCGAAGTTCTCGCTACTGCCCTGTTACAAGAGGCCCAAGACCATGTAGATCGCTCAGATCTGGAAACACGTGAACGCACACGCATCGAGGCTCTCGGACTTCAGACAATTTCGCTTCCCTTGATTTCCCGTGGTATTGACCTTGGTAGTTTGTATCTGCTCGCAGATGCCATGTTTGAGCAGGGTGTGCGATGAAAGTAGCGAGTGCTCCACAGCTGTATCTCGATGACGTACTGCTCAATCCAGATATTCACATCATCGTGTGCACGGGCTCTGGTGGTGTTGGTAAAACCACCACAGCTGCCGCGATAGCACTTCGCGCAGCTGAACGTGGACGAAAAGTATGCGTGCTCACGATTGACCCAGCACGACGATTAGCTCAAGCGATGGGCATCGAACATCTTGATAACTCTCCACGCCCTGTAGAAGGCATCCAAGGCACCGGGTCTTTGGACGCGATGATGCTTGATATGAAACGCACCTTTGATGAAGTTGTTGAAGGGCATTCAGATCCCGCACGTGCTCAAGCGATCCTCAATAACCCTTTCTATCAATCACTTTCTTCTTCATTCGCTGGAACCCAGGAATACATGGCCATGGAAAAACTTGGGCAATTGCATACCCAGGCTCAAGTTGATGGAACGTGGGACTTGATTGTTGTAGATACTCCCCCTTCGCGTAGCGCTCTTGATTTCCTTGATGCACCCGCGCGATTGGGTTCCTTCTTAGATGGCAAGTTCATTCGCATTCTTGCCGCACCAGCTCGAGGCGCTGGGCGCGGAATCGGCAAACTCGCAGCGGTTGGCTTTGGCTTTTTCACGAGTGCACTGTCAAAGATTCTCGGATCACAAGTACTCAACGATGTGGGCGCTTTCGTAGCTGCGATTGACAGTACCTTCGGTGGCTTCCGTGAACGCGCGGATGCAACGTATGCACTGTTGAAGGATGGCCACACTTCATTCATTGTCATTGCAGCACCAGAAGCTGATGCGATTCGAGAAGCTTCGTTTTTCGTTGAACGCTTGAATGCTGATCAGATGCCACTTGCCGGCCTGGTGCTGAATCGAGTTACTGAAGTAACCATGCCTGAAGTCACGCGCGAACAAGCACTTGCTGCGGCACAAGGTCTGGTGCAAGGGGATGCATCAAGCAAGCTGGCTGCATCGCTCTTGGAACTTCATGCGCAACGAGTCTCACAAGTCGAGCGTCAAGCGGAATTTGCGAACCGCTTCACCGCAGCTCATCCTGGAATTCGAGTGACCTCAGTGCGAGCGCTTGCTCAAGACGTGCATGATCTTGATGGCTTGCGTGAAATTGGTGTGTTACTCGCGAATTAGGAAACGCGTGCAACAACCTGAGACCCGCGTGTGTAGTCATCGCTGGCGTTCTGCAACAACATGCTCCATGAAGACACATTTGGACGACGGCGAAGGAGCGCACGCCGCTCGCGCTCGGTCATTCCACCCCACACACCGAACTCAACGCGGTTGTCGAGAGCATCAGCAAGGCACTCAGTGCGAACAACGCAACCAGCACAGATTTGCTTGACACGGTTTTGGGCTGCGCCCTGAACAAAGAGCATGTCGGGATCTGCAGTTTTACAAGCGGCGTTTGCGGCCCAGTCAGTGTCAAAAGTCATCTGCGAAATTCCCCTTTTGCGCATGAGCTCACCTTTTCGGGTGAACTGCTGTTCATCTGTGTACGAGAACTTACGCAGGTGCGACCCAGCACAATAGGTTCGTAAGGACTATTTAGTAATAGTTCGTTATGACTATAAGCGGTGAAAGAATTTATCCCATTCCGAGGGCGGATTTCACCTCGGCGGCCACGAAGCCACCGTCGGCACGACCCTTGACCTGCGGCTGGACCAGCTTCATCACTGCGCCAAGGGCAGCTCCACCAGTGGCTGGGCCGGCTTGAACTTCAGCGACTGCGGCAGCGATGATCGCCCGGATATCTGTGTCACTCAATGAGGCAGGCAGGTACTTCTCCAGCACACCGAGCTCTTCGCGCTCCTTATCGGCAAGTTCTGGACGTTGGGCATCGTCATACGCCTGGGCGGCTTCCTTGCGCTTCTTTGCCTCACGGCCAAGCACGGTCAATACGTCATCGTCGCTGAGCACGCGGGCTTCCTTGCCCGAGACCTCTTCATTGGACACAGCGGTGAGAGCCATCCGCAGGGTGGATGAGGTCAAGGCGTCTCGAGCCTTGATCGATGCGGTCAGGTCTGCGTGGAGCTGTTCCTTCAGGGAAGTCATGGATCCATTGTGGCCTAGAACCCAATTGGTGGGAACCGCTTTGGGATGGGACGATCAAGGTATGGGACTTGGCAAGAAGTTGGTGGGCACTGCGGCAATTGGTGCGGCCGGCTTGGCCTATGCCTACTGGGAAGCCCAGCAGTTCACGTTGCGTCACAAAGAAGTCACGGTGCTTCCACTTGGTCAATCTGATCTGCGAATCCTGCATCTATCCGATTTGCACTTCATCCCAGGTCAAACAAAAAAGCATGAATGGCTGCACTCACTTCGCGATACCAATCCAGATCTCGTTGTCGTCACTGGTGATTTCTTGGCGCACCTCGATGCCATCCCACACATACTCGACAGTCTTGATCCACTCTTCGACATCCCTGGTGTCTTTGTCCTTGGTAGCAACGACTACTTCGCGCCACGGCCTATTAACCCAGCGAAATACTTCCAGGGGCCTTCACAGCTTGAACCAACCCGGCCAATGCTTCCATGGCACGATCTTGTTGATGGTCTACAAGACAACGGCTGGCTCGATCTTTCCAACACTTCCGCGATGGTCACTGCAGACGGTCGAACCCTTGATGTCCGCGGCGTTGATGATCCGCACATCAGCCGCGATCGCTATGACCAAGTCGCAGGAGCTTTCGATACTTCCGCTGACTTAGCCCTCGGGGTGGTGCATGCGCCTTACCGCCGTGTACTTGATGGCTTTATTGGTGATGGTGCTGATCTCGTACTTGCTGGTCACACGCACGGGGGTCAATTACGCGTTCCCGGAGTCGGTGCATTGGTCACCAACTGCGATCTTGATCGATCACAGGCACGCGGATTGAGTGAATACGACGTGCTCAGCGCTGATGGCAGCTGGCACGTTGCTCCGCTGCATGTATCTGCTGGGTGCGGCACGTCCCCTTATGCACCATTTCGTTTTGCTTGCCGACCAGAAGCAACACTGCTGACGCTTACCTCTCCAGTCTCTGCAAATCTTCGTTAACCTTCACCTTCCACCGAGCCTTAAGGAGTAACAGGTATGGACCGCCGTCCCGCTGTTCGCGACCTCGGTAAAACCACTGGTAAATATGTGCAATCAATGGGTTGGCGCTCGGTCAATAACCACGTGAATATTTCGCTCGTGAACAAATACATCTACTTCGAGGTTCCAAAAGCTGGTTGCGGAACCATGAAGTCAACCCTTGGTGGCCTTGAAGCAGCACGCTTCAATGAATCACTTGTGGAACTTGTGCAAGACAACCCACATCAGCGCAAAAATGCGACACCCTTCATTAAGCCCTATCAACTACCTAACGATGAACTTGAAGATGTGCTCACCAGCCGCAAATTCACTCGGTTTGCAGTAGTGCGTGAACCCGCGTCACGTTTACTTTCAGGTTGGCTAGAAAAAATAACGCAGGGTTTGCAACAGGCCGAACCAATCTTTGAGATCTTGAAGGAACAAGGTCGCGCACCTGAAGAACCAAAAGACATTTCCTTCGCAGACTTCATCGATGTGGTGTGTGCACTTCCTTCGCGTCAGCAAGATCCACATTGGCGCCGCCAAACAGATCACATCGGATTTGATCTCTTTAAGTTCAATGCGTTGATCCACCTCGAAGAACTTGAAAATTCATGGGATCTACTTGGCAAGCTCACTGGAGCGCCCGGACTGAAGGAAGACTTCTTCTGCAAGAAGGCCACGCACGCTGGGTCACATATGAATGAGCACTACACCCCTGAATTACTTGCCAAGGTTGCTGACGCATACGCCTCTGACTACAAGGCCTTTGGTTATGACTTACCGCGTTTGGGTTAAGGCCACCAAGGAAGCGTTCGCTCCTCTTGGTGATCCCAACACCGCTGAGGGTGCAGCGAACTACATGAAAAATATTGCACCGTTCATTGGTATCTCAACTGTGCCTCGGCGAGCAGCACTCAAAGCCGTGTGGAAACCTTTGCAGCCACTTGATGAAATCAACCTTGCAAAGTTTTGTTCGGCCATGTGGAAGTTACCCGAGCGTGAATATCAATACGCAGCTTGCGACCTGCTGGCCTGGAATAAGCAGCAGCGCAGCGCGGACTTCCTGATTCATCCCCTTAAGGATCTCGTTATTGAGAAATCCTGGTGGGACACCATCGACGCCCTGAACTCAAATGCGGTCAACCCACTTATCCGTCAACACCCTGAACTGGTAGACACCATGTGGGAATGGATAGAGGCCGACAACATTTGGTTAGTTCGCACAGCCATTCAGCATCAACGCGGCAATCGCGATAACACCGATCTTAATTTGCTCTTTGCTATGTGCGAACAACACATCACCGAGAAGAACTTTTGGATCGCTAAAGCAATCGGGTGGGCACTTCGAGATGCTTCCGCTTATTGGCCAGCCGATGTTCAGGCTTTCATTGATCGCAATCCTGGAATCTCAAGCGTTGCTCGGCGAGAAGGCCAGCGTGGCATTGATCGAGCTACTGCGAAGTAACTACTTCGATGCAGCGATGATCTCAGCGATCTGAACTGCGTTCAGCGCTGCACCCTTACGCAGATTGTCATTACTGACAAACAGCGCTAGGCCCTTGTTATCAGCCACGGATTGATCTTGACGGATACGTCCGACAAATGATGGATCGGCGCCTGCGGCCTGCAAGGGGGTTGGCACTTCGGAAAGTTCAACACCAGGTGCGCCAGCAAGGAGAGCGGTTGCCTGCTCTGGAGTAATTGCCTGATCAAATTCTGCATTGATCGACAACGAGTGGCCACTGAATACTGGAACTCGCACACAGGTTCCAGAAACCAACAGGTTTGGAATGTCGAGAATCTTGCGGCTTTCATTGCGCAGCTTTTGTTCTTCGTCCGTTTCCAAAGAACCATCGGTCGCAAGATTTCCTGCAAACGGAACAACATCGAAGGCGATTGGCGCGACGTACTTCACCGGCGCTGGGAAGTTCACCGCGCGGCCATCATGCGTCAGTCCCTCAATATCTTGATTCACAACTGCGCGCACCTGTGATGCAAGTTCCTCAACTCCGGCAAGGCCTGAGCCAGAAACGGCTTGGAAGGTGCTCACGACAAGACGACGCAAACCTGCAGCAGCGTGCAATGGCTTCAACACTGGCATTGCGGCCATCGTGGTGCAGTTGGGATTCGCGATGATTCCCTTACGCATGTCTTTGATTGCGTCTGGGTTCACTTCGCTCACTACGAGTGGAACATCAGGATCCATGCGCCATGCAGAAGAGTTGTCGATCACGACTGCGCCAGCAGCTGCGTACTTTGGAGCAAGTGCTTTCGAAGTTGAACCGCCGGCTGAGAACAGCGCGATATCAATGCCAGTGAGATCTGCAGTCTCGGCATCTTCAACAACGATCTCTTCGCCGCGGAAGGTGAGAGTGCTGCCCGCCGAGCGCGAGGAAGCCATCAAACGCAGGCGTTCAATTGGGAAGTTGCGCTCTTCTAGAAGGCGAAGCATCACTGAACCAACCTGACCGGTTGCTCCAACGACAGCAACATGCATGCCACGGCTCATCGTCCAGTTCCTCCGTACACCACTGCTTCTCCATCAGCATCAAGACCGAACGCGGTATGCAAGGCCTGAACGGCACGCTTTGCATCATCAACACGAGTCACAACCGAAATTCGAATTTCAGAAGTGGAAATCATTTCTACGTTGATACCGGCATCAGCTAGAGCCGAGAAGAAGTCAGCGGACACACCTGGATGTGAACGCATGCCTGCACCAACGAGAGAGACCTTGGCAACCTGATCATCAAGAATGAGATCTTCAAATGCGATCGCTGAGCGCTTTGCTTCCAGCGCTTCAAGCGCCTTCTTTGAAGATCCCATTGGGCAGGTGAAGGAAACGTCAGTGCGGCCTGTAGTTGCAGCCGAAATATTCTGCACAATCATATCAATGTTGATGGATGCATCAGCAAGGGCACGGAAGATCGCTGCAGCTTCACCTGGCTTATCGGGCACGCCCACCACAGTGATCTTTGCATCGTTCACATCTGCAGCGACACCGGAAATGATCGGTTGTTCCATGGCTTTTCCTTCGGAGATAGCGGTAGCAATGGCTTCAGGTGACAACACGAATGTGCCATCAAGTTGAGAGAACGACGAACGAACGTGGATGGGTAGATCAAATCGGCGTGCATATTCAACGCAACGAAGGTGCAACACCTTTGCGCCAACAGCGGCGAGCTCAAGCATTTCTTCATACGTGATGAAAGGAACCTTGCGTGCTGCAGGCACAACACGTGGGTCTGCGCTGAAGACGCCATCAACATCCGTGAAGATTTCGCATACAGATGCATTGAGTGCTGCCGCAAGTGCAACCGCCGTGGTGTCTGAACCACCTCGACCAAGTGTCGTGATGTCTTTTGTGTCTTGAGCAACACCTTGGAAACCAGCAACGATAGGAATCGCACCGGCAGCGATGGCTTCTTGAATGCGGCCTGGGGTGACATCGATGATCTTTGCGGCGCCATGGGCGGCATCGGTAATAAGACCAGCCTGTGAGCCCGTGTATGAACGAGCGTCTTCACCAAGATCAGCAATAGCCATCGCGAGCACTGCCATTGAAATGCGCTCACCCGATGTCAGCAACATGTCGAGTTCGCGAGCAGGTGGGTTCTCACAGACCTGCTCAGCGAGCTCGAGTAATTCATCGGTGGTGTCGCCCATCGCCGAGACCACAACAACCACATCGTGACCAGCGCGCTTGGTCTCCACAATGCGTCGGGCAACACGCTTCACCGAGGCGGCATCAGCCACGCTCGAACCGCCGAATTTCTGCACGATTAGGGACACGAGAGAGAAGTCTACCCGGCAAAACGTAAGCGTTTTCCTCAAGGGTTTATCCACAATCGCACGCCTACATGGGTCCTGTCCACAGTTCTAGATTCGCCATGGACGCAGCGATTTCAACCGACTTACCTTCACCGGATCTCCCCTTTCGGCATGGGTGCGCAATCACGGGCGCACCTTTGCTGAAGGGAGGAGGTGAAAGGTGGATCGGAAATTCGATCAGGGAAAGCGAAAGGCCCTGATGAACAGCCAGAAGTTGATAGCCATGGCTTGCATCATCAGAGCCCTCGCGGAACTCATCCGGACCCTCAAGGGCACCGGGTGACCTTTCGGGGCGGCAAGGGGACCTTTCAACCCCTGTCGCCCCCCAAATATAAAACGAAAGTACTCAGAGTTCAAGATCAGCAGAGCTAGAAAGCCTTGCAATTACACGCGTCGGCGGCCTTCAAAGGCACGGCCCAGCGTGACCTCATCGGCATATTCAAGGTCGCCGCCAACGGGCAATCCACTCGCTAAACGCGACACCGCGATGCCAAGGGGAGCAATCATGCGCGCAAGGTAAGTAGCAGTCGCTTCACCTTCAAGGTTGGGATCTGTGGCAAGAATGATTTCAACGATGGTGGCATCGGATAGCCGCGCCATTAGCTCACGAATGCGCAAATCATCGGGGCCGATACCTTCGATTGGGCTGATTGCCCCACCGAGCACGTGATAGCGACCCTTGAATTCACGAGTCTTTTCAATGGCTACTACGTCTTTTGATTCTTCGACCACGCACAGGATTGTTTGATCGCGACGAGGATCGCGGCAGATGCGACATTCCTCTTCTTCAGCAACGTTGCCACACACCGCGCAGAAGCGAACCTTTTCTTTCACTTCGCGTAAAGCATCTGCCAAGCGCATGACGTCAGTTGGATCGGCAGAAAGAATATGAAATGCAATGCGCTGCGCGCTTTTTGGGCCCACGCCGGGAAGCCGACCGAGCTCATCAATGAGATCTTGAACAATGCCTTCGTACATCAGTGTTCAATCTCGCCGATTTGGGTGGCACCCAGCGCGCGAATGGCCAGATCAATACCTGACTCGTCATCTACGTCATCGTCGTCAACGCTTGGCGTATCCACTTCAGCAATCACCGCAATTGATTCATTCGCTAATGAACCATTTGGGGCAACTGCGTTTGGTGCAAGCACCACATCAATACGCACATCAGCACGCATCACGTCAAGAATTGCTTGACGCAGACGTTCATCGTGACCACTGGTGCGCGCGTTGTTGACCTGACCAGCATTGGGTACACCAACTGCCAAGGTTCCGTCAGCAATAGAAAGCGGCTGCGAAGCGTTGAACAACATCCACGCAACGCGTGAATACGCCTTGGTTGCATCCATGATCGCTGGCCACATTGTGACGAAGTCTGAAAGCGCAGGCGTATCTCCGATTGCTCCCGAAACAGGTGCAACTACAGCAACAGTCTCTTCAACAACAGCCTTTGCCGGTGGTCCAGCCTTAGGAATCTTTGGCGCAGCTGGTGGTTTCGCTCCAGCCGCAGGTGCAACAGGAGATTGAGTTTCTGGTGTTGCTTTCGCCGCTGTTGAAGGCGCAACAGCAGAAAGCTTTGGTGGGCTTGCTGGCACGGCAGGTGGAGCAGGTGCAGCAGGTGCAGCACTTGCCTTTGATGCCACAACTGCATCAACGGGAGCAGAAGCCAAACGACGTTCAATTTGGTCAAGACGAGCGCGAAGCCCGCGTTCATCAGCATCAATCGCCGGCAACAACAAACGGGCGCACATCAATTCAAGTTGCAGCCGTGGAGCTGTTGCGCCTTTGAGCTCACTCAATGCTTCGCTTACGACATCGGCTGCGCGTGAAAGTTCAGCGGCACCAATAAGTTGTGCTTGTTCGAGCTCACGGGCAATCAACTCATCTGGCCCGTCGATCAATGACATCGCTGCCGCGCCTGGCACATGCTGCAGCACAATCAGGTCACGCAAACGTTCAACGAGATCACTAACGAAGCGGCGGGGCTCGTGGCCTGCATCCATGACCTTTTCAATGGTGCCAAACAGAGCCGCGCCATCACGGGCAATCAGTGCATCAACGGTTTCATCCAGCAAGGTCATGTCAGTCATACCAAGCTGCATCACTGTGTCGGCGTACGTGACACCTTCACTGCCAGCTCCGGCAATCACTTGGCCAAGAATTGAAAGCGAGTCACGAACACTGCCGGCACCTGCGCGTGCAATCAACGCGAGGGCTGCCGCATCAGCAGCTACGCCCTCTTGATCGCAAATGGATGCAAGGTGAATTTGCAATTCACGCGTCGACACTAAGCGGAAGGTGTAGTTGTGCGTACGCGAGCGAATTGTTGGCAGCACCTTGTCGACTTCAGTAGTCGCAAAGATAAAGCGCACATGCGGTGGTGGCTCTTCAACAAGTTTTAACAGTGCGTTAAAGCCTGCGGAGGTCACCATGTGGGCTTCATCGATGATGTAAATCTTGTAACGCGAGGATGCAGGAGCAAACATTGCTCGTTCGCGAAGGTCGCGAGTGTCATCAACACCGCCGTGGCTTGCGGCATCAAGCTCAATAACGTCGATGGAACCTGCTCCATTGGGTGCAAGATCCATGCAGCTTTGGCACACACCACAAGGGGTTGGAGTTGGACCCTGTTCGCAGTTCAGCGACCGAGCCATGATGCGTGCGGTTGAGGTTTTGCCACAACCACGAGGTCCAGCAAAGAGGTACGCGTGATGCGTGCGGTCGTTTTGCAGTGCGCGGGTCAGTGGACCAGTGACGTGCTCCTGACCGACCACTTCCGCAAGGGAAGCAGGGCGATAAGTGCGATACAGGGCCATGGACACGGGTGCCACCTTATTGGCTCGTACCGACACTCTTCGTCGCGATCAGTTTCACTACCTCTTCACGACGCCAATTGGCGAGGAATAGGCCGAGTAGATCTGACCAGGCCAACCCACGGAGCGAATTCTCACGTTCAGCACGCCCTTTGGGACATTGACCAAATCGAAAACAGCACTTGTGCTACCCACCTTGGAGCCAACAGGATCGCCGAAGGTTGTCCAACTCGTAGACCCTGGCCACTGATACGAGAACTCGTAGCCCATCACGTTGCGGCCGCCAGGCACTGCGGTATCCGGGGCGGCCCAAGTGATGGTCATCCAACCAAGCGATGAGTCGTACGTAGCATTGACGTTCACTGGAGCGGGTAGTTCATTGGTGAACTGGCGCCGCGGTGATTCAGGCGATGGCCTGGATCGCTTGCCGCTTGTTGAAAGCGTGGACACTCGAAATTCCACGGTATCGAACTCATCGGCACCAACCTGCTCGCGCGTTAGACGCTTTGACGGGACCGTGTTGCTTGTGGTTGCCAAAACTTTCCAAAGAGTTTTCTTCGAAACGTTGCGACCTTCAATGCGATAGCCCTCTAATAAATCAGTATCAAGTGAACTGCCCTGCCATGTCACGACTACCGCTGAGCTGTTGATAATCGCATTGACGTTATTTGGGGGTGTGACGTTTTTCGTTACGACCATTCTGGCAGGTGTGGACCAATCGGAAGTCTTACCGTTGACCATCGCTTGCACCCGGAAATCAAAAATGCTTCCGGAAAGATCGAGCCAAGGAGCCTTCTCCGTGTAGCTCTGACCTTCTAAAACGTTCGCAAACCCATTCCATGGTCCCCAAGAACCGCTAGTGAACTTACTTTTACTTTCAATGTTGTAACTCGTTTTATTAGTTGAGCCAAAGGTTTCTACTGGCATATCCCACGTCAATCTCAATTGCGTCCCGGTACGTCCCGCTTGGAGATTGATTGGCGCAGGTGGCGCATCCGTGGTTGGCGTAGTGGTCGTTGATCCCTGATTCGTCGGAGTGCTTGCAGCGGGAGTTGAACTCCGCAATGCATTCCATTTCGCATTCACAACTGGCGAACCCGACCACATTTGAACACCAAGCAAATCAAACGGTGCTGCCGTGTAGAGGTACCAGAACGTTGCATCAATGCCCAGTGCCGCTGAATCGCGATAGGTCTGCTCGAGCAATGTTGCACCCTGCTCGTCCGTGAAGTCTGTTCCTGGTCGCGCGCCTGGGCCGGCGAGTCCGTAGTTCACTTCGGTATCGAAAATCAGTCGATCCAAAAGTGGGGAATCCGGGCCAACGGCTTTCACAACCGCGGTCTGCCACGCTTTGACATCGGCAATGCGCTGCGCCGAAATTCCATCGAATGGAATGTCGCCTGCGGGGTAGGTGTGAATGGTGTATCCATCAAATGGATTGCCGTAACGCCCAAGTGCTTCCAGATAACCCGTGGTGAACTTCGCCGCTGGTGAAACCAAACGAGTTGTCGTTGAAGCCATCATCACAAGCGCACCCGAGTTCGATGACTTGATGATGTCGAACGCAGTATCTGTTAACTCTGCGAGCTGATCGTATGAACCGGTCCAGAATGTTTGAAGGTTCGCTTCGTTCCATACTTCGTACCCAGCAATGCGATTGCCGTAGCGACTCACGACGGCTTGGACGTAGTTCTTCCAGTCGTTGATGTCTTTTGGTGGACTTGCGGTTCCAAGACCCCAACGTGCATCTCCAGCATTTGGATCACTTGCTGCCCAGGTTGGCGTTAATCCGAGAACGAGCATTGGCCGCGCACCTGTTGCTTCTGACTGCGCAACGCGCATATCCAAAACAGACCAGTCAAAAACACCCTTTGAAGGGTTCACGTCTTTCCAAGCTGTCTTCATATCCCACAGGCGATGCATGCCAGCCTTCAGTGGAACAGCACCGGTTACCTCTGGTGCGACTTCCATCGACATGAAGTAGCTCGCACGCGCAGATGCGGTTTGGAACCTCTTGAGGCCTGCATCGATTTGCGTTTGCGTGAGGTCAACGGCCTGCGCACTTGTCGGTACGAAGCTCACGATCGAACCGACGCCTAATACAACTGCAGCGATTTTTGCAATCAACGTATGTGAGCGCGAAATGTTGGCCATGTGCTGATCCTCTACATATAAGGGACCCCTCGCACACCCGCTAGAGCTCACCTGTCCTTGCTGCCTTCCGGCCCTGGGGAGGTTCAGCGAGATAACGCCGCACGAGGGGTCGAGATAACTGTAAGGGCAGGGAAGATTGAGGCCAACTCGGGCGAACGGTAGGCTCCCCCACGGAGGATTCGCCTAGTGGCCTATGGCGCTCGCTTGGAAAGCGGGTTGGGGGAAACCCCTCAGGGGTTCGAATCCCCTACCCTCCGCGTGAAGTAAACGAGGGCACCAAACGGTGCCCTCGTTTCTTACTTGTACCCTCTTCCACGGTGGCGTGTCCGAGCGGCCAAAGGAGCGCGCCTCGAAAGCGCGTGTGGGGGCAACCTCACCGTGGGTTCAAATCCCACCGCCACCGCCAATTCATGGGTATCCAGATTGTTCTGGGTGCCCATGAATCATGTGTGCCCAAGGATTTGGGAGGAGCCCGAAGGGCGACGGCTCCCACCGCCACCGCCAATTCATGGGTATCCAGATTTTCTGGGTGCCCATGAATCATGTTCGGATCCATGATTCGTAGTCAGGACTTTGGTCCCTATTGACCGCATCGGCTTGACATATAACTTAGGTAACCCTAACTTGTGCACATTGATCCAAGTAAGGGTTACCTAAGTTAAGGAGTGCGAATGTTCGCCAATTTTCTGATCGGGTTGCGCGAAGGCATTGAAGCCGCTCTGATTGTGTCGATTTTGGTGGCCTACATCGTCAAACTCGGTCAGCAACATCTCCTTCCTCGTCTTTGGGCTGGCGTGGGATTGGCAATCGCACTTTCCGTGGGATTCGCGGTCTTGCTTGCCGTCACCAGTAATGAACTCTCAGAGCGTGCCGAGCAAATTTTTGCCGGAACTACCAGCATCGCCGCTGTCGCCCTGATTACTTGGATGATTTTTTGGATGGCCAAGCGAGCACGCTTCATTAAGGGCCAACTCCAAGGTGAAGTTGATCAGGCTCTCGAAAAAGGTAGCTGGGCACTGGCGATCATCGCGTTCGTCGCAGTGATCCGCGAGGGATTGGAAACCGCACTATTTCTCTATGCAGGAATTTCCGCGAGCGGAGGCACCAGTGAGCCAGTGATTGGTGCGCTTCTGGGATTAGTCACTGCGGTGATCATCGGCATCATCATTTATCGCGGTGCAGTGAGTTTGGATCTCGCAAAACTTTTCCGTTGGACCGGCTTCGCACTCATCATCGTTGCGGCAGGCCTTCTTGCATATGCCGTTCATGAGTATCAAGAAGCTGGGTTACTTCCTGGCGAAGATACCGTCGCATTCGACATCAGCTCAACCATTCCACCTGAGAGCTGGTACGGCTCACTTCTCAAGGGCATCTTTAGCTTCCGCCCGGTAACCACCTGGCTAGAAGTTGTTGTGTGGTGGGCATATGCGGTGCCAGTACTGGTGTTGTTCTTGAAGAAAACTAAGCGGCCGGTACCACAGAAGCAACTGGCGTAGCACCGAGCGTTGCCGCTGGAGTTGGGCAACCAGGGCCCGACGGGCTCGGTGTTGGTGACGCCTTCTTCGCTGCAACGGTTGCGTCATCAACAACAGCGGTGAACCCACTGCCGATGATCACATCGACAACACGCTTACTGCGGCCATCAGGAATCAACACCGCACCTGGGAAGTAGTACTCCAACAGTTGCGCAGAAGTTTTGCCTTTAGGTCCGTAACGAAGTTCACCAACACCGGTGATGTCGCGATTACCAACAGCATTGCCAACATCCTTGATGGTGAAACCACGAGCTCGCAAAGTTTGCGCAGTAGTGCCCGCAAGCCCAGGTGTTTTCGTGCCGTTGTACACATTGACACGCACACGTTCAATTGCCGGAAGTGACTGAGCTGCAGAAACCATCACGGTGACACATGGCGAGGGATTCGGTGTCGCAGTTACGGCTTCTGGTTCGCCGCTACCACTGAACATCTTTACGATGCCAAAAATTAATCCAGCAACGACAAGAACTGCTGCTGCAATGGCAACAACGACGTGCCATGTCGGACGACGACGTCGATAGCGACGCGGTGCGATTCGCACTGCACCTTCACGCATCCCGCTCATAAGTCCTCCTGTGCTCGTTGCCCTGCCATGAAATCTCGCACCAGATTGCCACACTCCTCTGCGAGGATCCCAGCGATCACTTCAGGTCGATGATTCATGCGCTTATCACGTGGCAGATCCCAATGCGACCCGCAAGCCCCATATTCCTCATTCCATGCACCAAACACAATTCGATCAATTCGCGACAGCACCGCAGCACCCGCGCACATGGGGCAAGGCTCAAGCGTGACCACGAGCGTGCATCCAGTGAGATGCCAATCCCCTCGAATCGCTGCGGCTTCACGAAGCACGAGTACTTCAGCATGAGCCGTTGGATCCTGGAGGGCTTCGCGTTGATTGACGGCACCTGCAATCACGACACCTTGCTCATCAAGCACTAGGGCCGCGATCGGCAAATCGCCCGTAATAGGACCCACCTGTGCCACTTCAATGGCTTGTTGCATAGCTGCGAGGTAGGCGTTGTGCACGTGATCCACTCCTTGAGGATAGGCCCTAGGAGTTTTTTCCTTTGTGTGTCATCTTCATCACGATCACGATCAGCACAAACATCACGATGGAAAATGGTGCCCAGATCATGCGTTCGACCTGAGAAGGCGTTGCTAGGTTCACCACGATTGCTAAGCCGGAATAGACCGTGGCAAACCAAGCAATGACGGTGACGATTCTTGGGTTGTAATTCCTCATAGGTCCACGACCTGCACGCGCAAGTATGCCGAGCGCCATCGCGCAAAGCACCACTACTGACAATGCTGCAATCGCACGCCCACTCGTAGTTAAGGACCCGCTCGTGCCACCACCTTGTGTGTACTCGCCCCAAGGTGCACCGAACATCACGAGCAGTTGAAAGATAACCACAACGCCTAGCATCGCTACTGCAATTCCGGCTACCCGTTGTGCATTCATTGCTTAATGCTCAACAGCTGCCTTGCGGCGATTTAATAAAATCCCAACCGCAACTGACACAACACTCAATCCAGCGATGAACAGCCAGCCACCAAGATCGCCGAGCCCAGAAATATTCGCTGGATCATCTGGGCACATACCGAGGCCACATTCAGGAATCACACTGATGGCAATCACTAGAAGATCTAAGAACACTGCAGTGATGACTGCATACGTAATAGCGCGCAGCACCCCAGCCTGCTTACTGATGCCTTGATCGTCACAGATTAATGGCGTGTTCCAGAACAACAAGATTGCACAACCAATGACGCCAACAGCAAAGGTGACGAATGCCCAGGTGTAGAGATGCCAACCAAGAAACTCCGGCCCGTAACCTGGATCAGTTGGGCTTGCTACATGCAAGAGAATCTGTCGAATACTTCCCGCAGCACCAGCACACGCAGCCAAAATACTGATCGCGTAATGCTGCGCCTTCATACCCCACAGCAAATTCATCACCGGCCCAACAGCAAGGCCGATCATTCCCGAACGCTGCACCAGACACAGCGGACAAGGCTGTTCACCAATTCCTAATTGCAAGTGAAGTGACCCGGCAAGCACACCGAGCAGCCCAACGAGCGCCAATACATTGATGATGCGAGCCAGGCTTACCTGGCGTTCCACTGAAAGTCTTGTCATCACGCCAGCCTTAGAAGTTCAATGGGATGGGATCGGTCATATGAGCCTTGAGCAGGATCACCGTGACGATCAGGGTTAATAGCGCCAAGCCTGGGGTCCAGCGCCATTTTTTGAATATCCCGAAAAAGACCAAAATCCACAGAACGAACATCGAAAGCATCACGGGTTCACGCTAACGAAACATTGGCGCAATACCCGCCTTGAAACCGAAACATTTTGGAATTACGGCACAACATCGCGGAAACACCGGCGCCCTACCGTCACAACTGTGCTCAGAACCTCTGGGCCGCGGCAATTTGCAAGACCAGTGGTTCGGGAGGTGCGTGGTGTCAGTGGCGACGAGGTCAGGTCCATACGACGAAATGCTCGTAGATGGCGAACCGCGCTCAACTCACCGTGCCCTTGCTGCCACGCTGGATGAACTCGGTCCAGAAGGTCTGGCCGAACGTGCTCGTCAGCGCGACTCCTACCTTGACCGACATGGCATCACCTTCACCCTCGGTGAGCGTGAGCGTCCATTACCCATGGATCTGGTTCCGCGAATCATCACGCCATCAGAATGGTCTGATGTAGAAGCAGGAGTAATTCAGCGCCTACATGCGCTGGAAATGTTCCTTGCCGATGTCTATGGCGATATGGAAGTTCTCAACGATCAAATCATTCCTCGCTCACTAGTCACAAGTTCCACTCACTTTCATCGCCAAGCGTGGGGATTAAAGCCGTCGAACAATGTGCGCATTCACGTTTCCGGGATCGACCTCATTCGCGATGAACAGGGTGTGTTTCGCGTCCTTGAAGACAACCTGCGCAATCCATCAGGCGTCTCTTATGTCTTAGAAAACCGACGCACGCTCGCTCACGTTCTTCCTGAAGTCTTTGCCAAGCACCGAGTTCGCCCCATCACTGAATATCCAGAACGCTTACTGGAAGCTCTGCGCGCATCAGCAAATGAATCTGTGAACGATCCAAACGTTGTTGTGCTCACTCCTGGTGTTCACAACTCTGCCCACTATGAACATGCATTTCTTGCGCGCTATATGGGCGTAGAGCTCGTGGAAGGCCGCGATCTTTATTGCCGTGAAGGTCGTGTTTGGATGCGCACGACTTCAGGGCCACGTGTCGTTGATGTGATTTATCGGCGCATTGATGACGACTTCCTGGATCCTGTGCACCTCAATGCAGACAGTGTGCTGGGAGTTCCAGGGCTCATTAACGTTGCGCGCGCAGGCAATGTGGGTATCGCTAACGCCATTGGCAACGGTGTTGCCGATGACAAGGCTGTCTATCCCTATGTACCAGCGTTGATTCGTTATTACCTCGGTGAAGAACCAATCCTTCCAAATGTTGATACCTACGACCTCAGCGATCCAGAGCAGCGCGAACATGTGATTGCAAATATTGAAAGCATGGTCGTCAAGCCCGCTGATGGTTCCGGCGGTTACGGCCTGGTCATGGGCCCGACCGCGACTGAAAAAGAAATCCTTGGAGCGATTAAGGCGGTGAAGGAAGACCCACGCGGCTGGATCGCTCAGCCAGTGGTGCGTTTTTCTACCTACCCCACAATTGTTGATGACGGATCCATTAGTCCGCGCCATGTGGACTTACGGCCATTTGCCGTTAACGACGGCAAGAACGTCTATGTGCTTCCCGGTGGTTTGAGCCGGGTGGCTTTGCCAGAAGGCAGTCTCGTTGTGAATTCAAGTCAAGGCGGAGGCTCAAAAGATACGTGGGTACTTGAAGACTCCATGACGATCGAGCGACCGATCCCTCTTGAGGTTCCTCGCGCGGTCACGATCGACATGGATGTTCCCGAGCGCCTGGATGCGCCATCTGCTCACGACGACCGGATGTTGCAACAGGAACGTCAGCAGCAGCAAGGGGGCATGTCATGTTGAGTCGCATTGCAGAATCCTTCTTTTGGCTTGGGCGCTATATCGAACGCGCTGAAGCAACGACTCGTATCTTGGGTGAGCACTATCAGCTCATCGTTGAAGATCAGTCGATCTCAGAGCCAATGGCTTGCGCGGTACTCCTTGATGCACTCTCCTTGCCGCACATTGGTGTTGAAGATGGTTTGTTGTTGGTGCGAAGCGTTGTTGGCGAATCTGGATTGCCGGCAACAATCACGGGCGCAGTTGGCGCTGGGCGTGACAACGCACGCGCGGTTCGAGATTCACTTTCCACTGACACGTTCGAAGCACTGAACGCGGCTCACCTGTTTCTCTCACGCGGGCTTACCCATTCATCAAGCCCCGGTGTTGGACTTCACCGCATCTTGGAACGCTTGCTTGTGGTCAACGGTGTAATCGACTGGACCATGCCGCGCGATGAGGCGTACTACTTCATGAAACTCGGTCGCAATATCGAACGCATCGACATGATGGGCAGATTGCTCGCCATGCGACATGAGCAGTTGTGGCCAAACTCGGGACCAGTTGCAGTGCTCCGTGCAGCTGGTGCGCTCTCAGCCTTCTTGCGTAAGAGCGGACCTTTTCAAGGTGCAGATGTGCGCAAGTTCCTTGTACTAGATGAAACATTCCCACGTTCAATGCGCATGTGTGCAGCAGATGCTGAGTTGGCCGTTCGTGCCCTAGAGAGTTTGGGTGTTGGCGATGGCGGCATGTTGTTGCGTGAAGTCGGCATGCTTCGCTCCTCACTGGAATACACCACAAGTGATGATCCGGTGGAAATTAATCGTTTGATTGCCGATGCGCGCCAAGCAGCTATCCGTGCATCAAATCAAGCAAATAAGGCTTTCTTCCGCCAACACGGCACAATCGTTTGGAGCCACTAATGAGCACCGCGATACATACCGGCCGTCGATTGCGCATTTCACATCACACCGGCTACCAGTACGCAGCATCTGTTGAAGCCTCATTCAATGAAGTGCGGATGAGTCCACTCAATGGCGATGGTCAGGTGCTACTGAGTCACGAACTTCGCATTGAGCCATATGCAGCTATTCAAAGCTATACAGATTATTGGGGCGCACTCGTTGAATCCTTCGATGTACATACTCCGCATCGAGTGCTTGAAGTTACCTCTGTCAGCACCGTCGATATTCCGCCGATGAAAGCTGAAGCACTCGGTGGCTCTTGGCATAGCGTGCATAGTGATGAAACCCAAGATCGCTGGGTGGAATTTCTCACAAGCACCTCATACGTTGATGCGCCCGATACAGATGTCTCACGCATGTCCGTCGTACGCGACTTGCGACATACCGGCAGCCCTGCGATCGCCGTGCACGCAGCGATGGAAGCAGTGCGCAATCAAATTACCTACACACCTGGCGCAACCAATGTCTCGACAACCGCGGGTCAAGCATGGGCAAGTGGCGTTGGTGTATGCCAAGACTTCACTCATGCGATGTTGTCGATCCTGCGCGCATTGCGCATTCCATCGCGATACGTCAGTGGTTATCTGCATTGTGAAGAAGAGGCGATGGGGATGACCGTGACTGGTGAATCACACGCCTGGGTGGAGTACTGGGATCACGGTTGGCACGCAATTGATCCAACAAATAATCGTGCGGTTGGTGCGGCGCACGTCGTGGTCGCGCGGGGGCGCGACTACGGCGATGTGCCGCCACTTAAAGGTATTTACGCCGGAGGGAAGAGCGGCAGCTTGGGTGTAACCGTGGAAATCACGCAGATTGCCAGCACAATTTAGGTAGGAATAGCAAAGGTGAAACTCGCTGTAACTAACTACGCACCAAACGTGCAATTGCAGCGGTGACTTCAGTCAATTTTTCGTCCATGTCAACAGTGTCATCGTTCATTGCGTTGGTGACACATTCAGCCAAGTGACCTTCAAGCATGAGGATTGCCACTGACTGCAGCGCCTTTGTTACGGCTGACACTTGAGTCAGTACATCCATGCATTGCGTGTCTTCTTCAACCATCCGATGCAACCCACGGATTTGACCTTCAATGCGGCGCAAGCGCACGAGAACTGCGGCGTTGCTCGCTGAAACCTCTGACATGGCTACCTCCAAAACGACAGTCTAGTACCCACTGGGGGTATCTGGCATCTTGGCAATGGATCAGTTAGTCAATGACAACGGGGCGCGAGCCCACTCCCCAGACCAAGTAATTCCACATCCAGTTGGCTACGACGCTTACCCGGTTACGGCCACCAGTCAAATAGAACACATGCAATCCAAGCCACGCCAACCACGCTGGCGTGCCATGTAGGCGGATGCCCTTGGCCTCAACGACTGCACGACGGCGCCCAATCGTGGCCATTTGGCCTTTGTCCTTGTAGACAAATTCGGTCAGCGTCTTGCCTTGATGCTTGGCCTTAATCTGCTTGCCAACGTGAATACCCATTTGCATCGCAACAGGGGCAATCATGGGAAGTGGCCGACCATCTGGACCTTCTAAGGACGCCGCATCACCAATGATCCACACGCCGTCGGTCAGCTCCAAGTTCTTATCAACACGAAGTCGGTAGGAACGGTCCGCTAAACCAAGGGTCGCCCACTGTTCATGAGCAGCGACACCAGCGGCCCAGACAATCGTTCCCGCGTTCAGCACTTCGCCTGACTTCAAATGAACGTCAGTTGGATACATGCGGTCAACGGATGCATCTACTAAAACTCTTGCGCCAAGATCTTCGAGTTCACTCTTTGCATGTGCACTCGACTTCTCACTGAACATCGGCAACAAACGCGGGCCAGCCTCAACCAAAGTTACCGATGCGAACTCGGCCAAGTCAGGGAATTCACGCTTCATTGAACGCTGAAGTTCAGCAACTGCACCTGTTACTTCAACCCCCGTTGGCCCGCCACCAACAACAACCACGCGCAAATGCTCTTTTGGACGATGCCCGTTTTCAATCTCTTCATAAGTGTTGAGCAAGCTATTGCGGATCTCCCGCGCTTGCCCCATGGTCTTCATTTGCAACGCATGTTCAGCAACACCTGGCACACCAAAAGTTGTCCCCGTGCTCCCTGTTGCGAGAACCAAATCGTCGAATGGCAGTACTGCGCCGTCTTCAAGGCGGATGTTCTTGCGCTCAGTATCGATGCGTACAACATCTCCACGGCGGAAATCAACACCTGGGATAGCTCCCCGCACTGAATATGCGATGTCGTCCTCCGACAAGCCACCTGTTGCAACCTGATAAAGCAATGGCGCAAAGAGTTGATACGGGTTGCGATCAATCAACGTGACATGAATTCCATCGGTCTTGCTCATTTCACGAGCAGCACGGAGCCCACCAAATCCCGCGCCGATGATTAAGACCTTACGATCGCTTTCACGAGCTTCATTCATAGCCGCTACCTAAAGTTAATAATGCAGATCGCTTACGCAGTTTCAGGAACTGTGTTGTTCAACCGAGTCATTTGCTCTGCTGACAACTTCACCGTTGCCGAACGAACGATGGAATCAACCGTCTCAGGGCGAGTCGCACCTGGAATATTGATCACGACCGGCGAAAGCTGTGAGAGCCACGCAAGCGCAACTTCCTGAGCAGTCGCGTTCACTTCAACGCCAACTTCAGCAAAGTCCACATAACGTGATCCCACTTCTGCGTGCTGTGATGCTCCACCAAGTGGTGACCATGGCAAGTAAGCCAAACCAAGTTCGGTGCAACGATGAAGCGCAACAGTGTTAGCGCGGTACTTAGGTGAGTATTGGTTCTGTACTGATACCAAGCCACCATCAGCTGGGCCACCAAGAATGTCTATGGCAATGTTGATCTGAACATCATCGGCATTTGAAATGCCAACTCGCTTGATGAGTCCGTCATTCTTGAGTGCCAATAGGGCCTTCATCTGATCAATGTAAGGAATTGTGAGATCTGGGCGGTGATGCTGGTAGAGCTCAATTTGTGAGACTCCCAAATTTTTCAAACTCTTTTCACATGCAGCGCGCAATGCTTCTGGGCGTGAATCTTGGCCGTACACGCCACCTGATTCACGGGTAATGCCGCCCTTCGTGGTCACCAGCACGTCAGCCATGTTTGCTGATCCGGTGTAACTGCGCATCGCTTCAGCAACGAGCAATTCGTTGTGGCCCATCGTTGATGATGATGGTGCGTAGATATTTGCGGTATCAAAGAAGGTCACGCCAAGATCAAGTGCGCGATGAATCGTCGCAATCATGCCTTCGCGGTTTTCTAGTTTGACGGGAAATGACATTGGCATGCAACCGATACCAACGGAAGAAACCTGAAGATCACCAATACGGCGCTGTGGCAGAGTCATTATCAGAGTCTAGCGGCGATTATCAGGTGAGGGATTCAGCTACAACAAGCCATTCGGCGTCTAGACCGTCGCGCTTTTGACCGATTTCCTGCAAACGCCGATTCATTTCGCCCAAGCGTTCATGATCAGTGGCAGCTTCCGCCATCTTGCCGTGAATGGTGGCCTCTTCTTCTTCCAACTTGGCCAACGTGCGTTCAATGCGCGCCAGATCCTTTTCAATAATGCGTCGTTCGCCAGCACTCAGGCCCGGTGCTTGAGCCTTTGCCTCTGACACATCTGACGTCGTCGTTCGCGACGAGGCAACAGTGTGACCACGCATTGACCGACGACGCTCAATGAATTCATCAATTCCACCGGTGAGATGCGTGACCGTGCCATCGCCAAAGAGCGCATAGTTGTCATCGCATACCCGCTCAAGGAAATAGCGGTCGTGAGAAATCACAATCAACGTGCCAGCGAAGCTGTCAAGAAGATCTTCGAGTGCTGTGAGTGTCTCAACATCGAAGTCGTTCGTTGGTTCGTCGAGTACAAGAACATTTGGCCCACCCATGAGAAGTCGGGTCAATTGCAAGCGTCGACGTTCACCACCAGAGAGATCTCCAACTGGTGTCCACTGACCGTCGGCGTTAAAGCCAAGACGTTCACATAGTTGTGATGCTGAAAGCTCGCGTCCTTTACCCAACTCAACTCGTGATGCGACTTTTTCAACTGCTTCAAGTACGCGCCACTTTGGATCAAGCTCTTCAAGGTGCTGTGAAAGATAGGCCGGCTTCACGGTCACACCTGTGACGAGCTTTCCTTGCGCTGGTGGAAGTTCACCAAGCAGCATGCGGATGAGCGAGGTTTTACCTGCACCATTTGCACCAAGCAGGCCAATACGATCACCAGGGCCAAAATTCAAATTGACTCGATCAAGAAGTCGGCGTCCGGCGATATCCATCGAAGCGTCTTGCAGTTCAAATACCGATTTGCCTAGCCGAGCACCCGCAAACGCAAGAAGTTCTGTGGTGTTACGTGGTGGTGGCTCATTTTCAATGAGTTCATTTGCAGCATCAATGCGGAACTTGGGCTTCGATGTGCGTGCAGGCGCTCCGCGGCGCAACCATGCGAGTTCTTTACGTAACAAGTTTTGCCGACGCGCTTCTGAAGACGATGCTTGGCGGTCTCGTTCTGCTTTCGCAAGTACATACGCGGAATAGCCACCGTCATATTCTTCGACTTGGCCGAGCACTACTTCCCAGGTGCGATCACATAATGCGTCCAAGAACCAGCGATCGTGCGTGACGACCACGATCGCTAATTTCGGGCGTGACTTCAGATGGTCAACGAGCCATGAGATGACATCAACATCAAGATGGTTCGTTGGTTCATCGAGCAACAGCAGGTCACAGTCATTAATAAGCGCTTTTGCTAACTGCACCCGTCGACGTTCGCCTCCCGACATCGACGCAACGCGAGCATTCAGGAGTTCTTCGTTGAACCCTCCAAGTAATCCGGTGAGTACATCGCGGACCCGGGCATCGCCGGCCCATTCATGAATGGGGCGTCCGGGAACGACCACGCTGGCCACGGTGGCATCAGCATCGGGGCTGTCCACCTGGGAAACCATTTCAACGTGCACATCAGAACCCACGGTCACTCGACCAGAATCAACGCTCTCTGCTCCTGTGAAAACCTTGAGCAAAGTGCTCTTGCCGGCGCCATTACGACCCACCACAGCGATCCGCTCACCAGCGCTCACCCCTAGGGAAACTCCCTCAAGGAGTGGGCGCTTGCCGAAGGACTTTGAGACAGCTTCAATATTGACGAGATTCTTGGGGGCCACGACGCCATCCTCGCAAAGTGCTCAAATGTGCGACACGGCGCACATTGATCGGCTACATTCCGCGGATGCGTTGGCCCCTTTCCAGGGGGGTTAAAGAGGCCACGGCACCTGAGTTGGGGGACTCAACTGTCGTGGCGATGTACGGCAATGGGCTTCATGTTCCCGTTTTGCCTCACGCGATCGTTCCCATCCTGCAGCGGTTGCGCGCTCAGATAACACCTGACGCCGAGTCACATTTCCGTGTTGATTGGGCAGGTATTCGTACTCGCATCGGCATGCTGCCGTGGGCGCCGCAAGAACTTGCCGGAACCTCAACAGACCGATTGCCGGTGCCAACAGACGGATACCGTTCAGAGGCCGAAGAGTATGTCGGCCTTGGACTTTCGCTCATGAACGATCGCGATTCGTATCGCATTGTTGAAGTAGGCGCCGGTTGGGCACCTTGGGTTGTGATGGGTGCAGCAATCGCCAGGCGCGAAGGCAAGAGTGTCACCGGTATTGCAGTAGAAGCCGATGAAATGCGTGCAGGGTGGGCAGTTCAGCATGCACAGGACAACAACATTGAAGTACGCCGCGTAGCCGGAGACAGTCAATCAATTCGCGAACAACTCAGCATTCATCCAACGGATATGACCGTGGTGCAGGCAGCGTGCTGGTTCGAGGAAACCACGTTGCAATTTCCCAAATTAACTGACGATGACATGGGCGGCGCTGTCAGTACTGACGACAACGCACACATGGATTACCGCGGTGCCTTTTTTGATCACATAGCTGTTCCAACAGTGACCTTGGAAACCTTGCTCGCTGGTGATGAACCAACTGACTTGCTCCATATCGACTTACAAGGGCGCGAACTGGATGTGATTCTGCCGAATTTGGAACTCATCGCTCAAAAAGTTCGCTTCCTTGCTGTGGGCACTCACAACCGATATGTCGAAGGCATGCTGCAAGAGAACCTGTTGAAACGGGAATGGGCACTGCTGATGGAATCGCCGTGCACCGCGGTCTTTGATGGGGTCAAACCAAGCCTCACTGGCTTCACTACCCAAGATGGCAACCAGCTCTACGCCAACTCGCGCTTCCGCGATGCCGACCCAATTGTGATTCGCCAGCGTTGATCGCCTCACGAATCCACTCGTCAGCGCCCGTTTACGAAATCTGTCTGTATCACAACTGGGTAAGACTCCGCCGCGGTCTGGACTGGTCTAACCCGCGTCGAAGGAGCCCTTCATGGATGCAATTAATGGTGCCGACACCGCTTGGGTGATGACTTGTGCGGCCCTCGTGCTGCTGATGACCCCAGGCCTTGCGCTTTTCTACGGCGGCATGGTCCGCTCCAAGAGCGTGCTGAACATGATCATGATGAGTTTCTCCGCCATGGGTGTCATCACTGTGGTGTGGGTCATTGTTGGTTTCTCACTTGCATTCGACACCGATTCAGGTGGCGGCTTTATCGGAAACTTCGAACACTTTGGTCTTTCCAACGCCCTCAATCAGCCAGTAGGCCCTGAGGGTCACCAGATTCCATTGCTTGCATTCGTGATATTCCAATTAACGTTCGCGATCGTCACTACTGCGTTACTTTCGGGAGCGATCGCAGATCGTGCGAAGTTCAGCTCTTGGATTGTGTTCATGATCGCTTGGGCGTTGCTGGTTTACGTACCAATCGCACACTGGGCATTCGCACTGCAAGGCGGTACAGGTGGGTGGATTAGTGATCGCCTTGGCGCACTCGACTTCGCCGGTGGCACAGCAGTTGAAATCAACTCTGGTGCATCTGCCTTGGCGCTCGCACTCGTTGTTGGAAAGCGAATTGGTTTTAAGCACGATTCGATGCGTCCACATAATTTGCCGCTCGTTCTTCTCGGTGCAGGCTTGTTGTGGTTTGGTTGGCTTGGATTCAACGCTGGTTCAGCTCTCAGCGCTGGAAGTCTTGCAGCTACCGCACTCATCAACACTCAAATTGCCACTGCGTGCGGTGCACTCACCTGGATTGCTGTTGAAAAATTCCGTGATGGTCACCCGACAACACTCGGCGCAGCATCGGGCGCAGTTGCGGGCGCAGTTGCGATCACTCCTGCATGTGGTTTCGTGACACCTCTTGGTGCGTTGGTGATTGGGCTTGCTGCTGGTGCGATCTGCGCTTGGGCAGTCAGTCAAAAATTCCGATTCGGTTTTGATGATTCACTCGATGTTGTTGGCGTACATGGTGTTGGTGGGTTCGTAGGCATGATCGGCATTGGTTTATTTGCCGCCGTCATCGCCAAGACCATGGGCTTCCGCGCTGATGCTGATGATGAAATCTCAGGCCTAGACACCACGATTCACGCCGAAAGCGCCTATGACTTTGCTGGTGTAGCCGGTGGTGGAAGTATTGCCAGCAGTCACCACCCTTTGCGTGACCTCATTGCACGCAGTCGAGAGGAAGATCAGTGAAGCTGATTACGGCAATCATCAAGCCATTTCGACTTGATGATGTGAAGGAAGCCCTGCACGCAGTTGGCATCCATGGCATGACCGTTTCTGAAGCAAGCGGTCACGGGCGCCAACGCGGACACGTTGAGGTCTATCGCGGCGCTGAATACCAAATCGATCTTGTGCCAAAGATTCGCATTGAGGTCATCGTTGATGATGCTGAAGCAAATGCGACGATGGATGCAATCGTGAATGCCGCACGTACCGAAAAAATTGGTGACGGCAAAGTGTGGATGGTTAACGTCGAATCAGTGATTCGCGTGCGCACTGGCGAACGTGGACCCGACGCTCTGTAAAACCTAGACACATGAAAGTCCCCCTGGCCTCAGGTTGGTCAGGGGGACTTTCACCATCATGTGGAGACTCAGGCGTTTAGTCTCCGCGGAGGAATCACTATTGACACAGGCATATCAATAGCTTGGAAAGTCATGGCGAAAACCTGGGCTTTGGCTTTGGTGCCTTAGGCGCCGGTTTTGGAATTGCCGCCAATGCGCTCTGGCGTGTAGCGATTGCAGCCGCGACATCCAATCGACGTGCGGCGTGTGCTGCAGCTTTTGCAGCAGCTGTTGTTGCTGCAGCCATCGCAACGTCAAACTTCGCGGTGGCCGCCTCAATGGCTGCCTTGAATGCATCATTAACAACACGGCGTGCCGCTGCCTGAGCATCGCGAGGGGCTACCCGCACATCAGCAACCGGCCGCACTGCCCCCGCAGGAAGTGGCCGGGCTGGCATAGCCCCTTGTTGACGCGGAGTCGGGGTTGGACGCGAATCTGCGAAAGCCGCAGGTGCACTGGTGAACAGGATTACTCCTGCTAAAACCGATGCAGCCAGAGCCGCGCTCCGATTCATCGTCGACCCTCCTTTTACGTCTAATAACCCACCAGAAGCATCCACCCCGTTTCTGTGAAATTCCTGTGAGTTCCTTGCCAAACCCCCAAATCTGGCAGTTCGGACCAGTCATGGACGTACCGTCGCGCACTCCAGATAGATTTCCCGCAGGAGGTTGGCCCATGACTCAAGCAACGATTCTCATCGTTGACGACGAGCCAGGCGTGCGCGAACTTCTCAGCGATGCCCTGGGGATGTCTGGCTATCGCACCTTGAGCGCTCCAGATGGGGTCGAAGCCCTCAATATTTTGTTGAAGCAACCCGTGGACCTCATGTTGATCGACATCAATATGCCCAAAATGGATGGCTTTGAACTTCTTGAGCGTCACCGCAAAGACGGCCACCAAACGCCAGCAATCATGTTGAGCGCACGTGGCGATCGCAATGACATCACCACCGGTCTCAAAATCGGTGCGGATGATTACGTCACCAAACCATTTGGATTGGAAGAACTTGTTTTACGGGTGGCCGCAGTATTGAGGCGCACGATGCCAGCGCAACAAGTTGATGCGGTGTTGCAGTGCGGACCGATCACTCTTGACCAAAGCCGGCACTTAGTGAAGTACGAATCAGAAACCATCGACCTCACCCAAACGGAATTCCGACTCCTTGAAGAGCTCATGCTGCGGGCTGGCTTTGTTGTCAGCAAAGAAGCACTGCTGCGAGCTGTGTGGGATATTGATTTTGAAAGTAATACCAGCGTCGTTGATACCTACATTTCCTACTTACGCAAGAAACTGCATAAAGATGACTACGAAGGTATTCGTACGATTCGTGGCGCAGGATTCCAACTCATGGCCAAGTAATGAAGCTCCAAACCCGACTCACCATCACGGTGACGCTCATCATCGCTTTTATTGCCATCGCAATCGGCGGGTTTGCAATCCTGCGTTCTGAATCCGTGGAATTGAATCGCATTGACAGCGTGCTCGTTGACTACTCAACGCAGCTCGCAACTACGCAAGATGATCCACTGATGCTTTCTCAGTTCTTAGTCGAAGACAGCCCGTTTCCCATCACGATGACTTACCTCACCCCCGATGGCGATGTCATTCAACTTTCTGACAGTACTCATGGCTTACAGGAAGTTCCATCGTCAGAACAGCTGTCAGAATCGCTCACCCGCCCCATTTCCTTGGATGCACCTAATCCGGTTCGCATGAGTGCTGCGGAACTTGGCGATGATGATTACCTATTGGTATCAACATCTCTTGACCCAGTGATCTCAAATCGTGCTGACCAAATCAGGCTGCTTTCACTTTTTACACTCGCCATGATGGTTGTCGGATTCTTAGTGACGTTTGTGTTCTTCCGTGGCGATCGCCAATTAGCGAATCTTGTCACCGCGCTCGAACAGCGCCAAAAACACATGCAGGAGTTTCTCGGGGATGCCTCGCATGAACTCCGCACACCTCTCACTGTGATCAAGGGTTATGTCGAACTACTTTCAACGAATAACGTTTCGGATCCAGCGCAGCTTGAACGCTATTACGCGCGCATGGGCACCGAAATTGACCGAATGGAATCGCTTATCCGAGATTTACTCCTGATTGCTGAATTATCGGAACATCACTTACGCATTCAGGAATCTTTCAATCTTTCCACTGCCGTGCAGCACCAAATAACTGACTTAGAACAGTTGGAATCACAACGTCCAGTCACTCACACCATCGAGGCGGATGTTTCCATTACTTGCGCACCCGATCTGATGGTGCGATTACTCGCCAACATTTTTTCAAATATTCGACATCACACCCCAATCGATGCACCTATCAATGTTTCGCTCACCACCGCTAAATCCAATGCAGTATTAGTGATTGAAGACGGCGGCCCTGGTTTACCTCATGAGGCTTACTCATCAGGAATCCAATTCTTTCAACGTTTTGATCAATCACGTTCACGTGAATCAGGGGGTTCAGGTCTGGGCATGAGCATCATGCGCGGCATCGTTGATGCATCAGGCGGAGCGATTGAACTCAAGCCAAGTGCCCTTGGTGGCCTTGCAATAATCGTGACCGTTCCGATCGCAGCGAAATAGAACGCACGGAAATGGAAAACCGGCCCCGATCACTCAGGGCCGGCTGGGAAGAGCGTTACTTCTTTGGGATCACAATCGAATCAGCGGCTGCTGCTGCTCCGCGCTTTTCGGCGCGCTTTTCCTTGATCGATTTCGATGGCTTCTTCACGTTCTTCTTTGAGGTCTTCTCGCCCATGGCGTTTCCCTTCTTTGCGCGGTCTGAACGACGGCGATACTTCGACCATACGCCTATTCCTAGCCAATTCCCGCAACTCGCTTTACCCTGCTTGGATTGGAAGGTTTTGAAATCAAAGGAGACCGAGCGTGCGCACACACTGTGAATGGGTCTTGCCTATTGATCCTTGCATCGCAGCATTTGAATCATCAGAAATTTCAGGTGTCATGGATGCGCTTCTATTTGTCGAAGAAAATGACCCAGATGTTCATGACTGTGCTGTAGGTATAGACCTCAGAAAACGCTGCATTGAGATTTCTATTAATGCCACAGGAGAGAATCTTGAGATGTGCGTGCTCAAAAGCATCGCATCAATCCGCCAAGCAGTTCAGCGTGCGGGCTTTCCTCTTGCCACCACGCAAGGCCTAGGGAGCAATCAATTAGGCAGGCTCTCATTTGTTCCCATGTCTTGACGAGGTTTGTACTCTGAATGATCTTGTTAGCAATCCAAAGATTCACCTTGTGCATAGACACTCTTGATTGTCAGACGTCAATAAGAACATTGACGGGTGGATGAATTAATACCGATTCGAACGTGTCGTGCCTGCGCAGCATCGTCGGCTGACACAATTTTTCCGGGCAAAGAACACCTGTGCCTGGAGTGCAGACGAGCTCGAGGGCGGCAGCATTACGCGAATAATCGCGAGTATTACCTGGCAAAGGCTCGCGTTCGCAATCGTAAAACATCCCTGGCAGTCAAAGACTGGATCTTGGAATACTTGAAAAATCACCCCTGTGTTGACTGCGGGAATTGCGATATTCGAGTACTTGAATTCGATCATCGAGATCGCCTTGATAAGACGGCACACGTGTCAGTGCTGGTGACCACTGGTTACTCCCTGGATGCGGTTCAAAGGGAGGTCAGTAAATGTGATGTGAGATGCGCAAACTGCCACCTAATTCGCACCCGCGAACAACGTAGCTGGTGGCGAGGAACTGAAACCGACATCAGCTCAAGGAAGAGAAATGAAAAGACCCCCAGAAATATCTAGGGGTCTTTGCGCAGAGTCTCAACACTCTCGTGCGCCCGGCACGATTCGAACGTGCAACCTTTTGATCCGTAGTCAAATGCTCTATCCGTTGAGCTACGGGCGCCTGCTTTATAACGAGGGCAAAGTCTAGCCTGCCGAGGGCAATGCTCAAACTTGGGTCAATTTGTCTCGGGAAAAGCGAAGACCCCAACCGAAATTGGGGTCTTTTCGCGGAGACGAGAGGATTTGAACCTCCGAAGGATTTGACTCCTTACCTCATTAGCAGTGAGGCGCACTCGACCGGGCTATGCGACGTCTCCAACGTACGAGCGCATGAATCTTATCGGGCACACTTGGTGCTATGACCACCACATTGGCAATTGACTGCGGAGGCGGCGGAATCAAGGGCAGCGTCCTTGATGACACCGGCACTATGCGGGCCCAACCCGTGCGCGTGCCAACCCCCTACCCGCTTTCCCCTGCCTTGTTTGTGGAGACACTGGTCGCTCTGGCCAAGCAGCTCCCAAAGGCCGACCGAGCCACGATTGGCCTGCCCGGGATGATCCGCCACGGCGTGGTCATCAAGACCCCGCACTACATCACCAAGTCGGGCCCGCGCAGCAAGGTGCTGCCCGAACTTGTTGAGGCCTGGGAAGGCTTCGATGCTCGCGCTGCACTCACCGAAGCACTCGGCATCCCATGCAAGGTTCTCAACGATGCGGAAGTGCACGCTGCTGGCGTGATCACTGGTCAAGGTCTTGAAGTGGTTCTCACCCTTGGTACGGGTCTTGGTTTCGCATTATTTGACGGTGGTCACTTGGCGCCACATCTTGAACTCTCGCAAATTCCCGTAAAGCCCGACGTGGTCTTCGACAACTACATCGGTGAACCAGAACGGCGTCGCCTTGGTGATGCATTGTGGTCTCGACGCGTGGTTCGTCTCGTTGACAGTTTTCGCCCGGTGTTTCTTTGGGATCGTCTCTATGTTGGCGGCGGCAACTCAAGGCACCTCACGCCAACATCTGTTGCACGACTTGGTGATGAAACAGTGATTGTTCCTAACGGCGCAGCACTTATCGGCGGCTCACGTATTTGGCTTTTGGAATCTCGGTAATGCGTAGGGCTGAAGTTGGTTAGGGTGCACTTACCCCAACTTCGTGAGGAATCCACATGGACGTCAAGGCCTACGCGGCGCCAGCACCAAGCGCACCACTCGAACTCACCACCATCCAGCGTCGCGATCTTGGCCCCGATGACATCCTCATTGAAATCAAATACGCAGGCATCTGTCACTCAGACATTCACCAAGGCCGTGAGGAATGGGGCCAAGGAATCTTTCCAATGGTGCCTGGCCACGAAATTGCTGGAGTAGTCACTGAAGTTGGCGCAAACGTCACCAAGTTCAAGGTTGGCGATCATGCAGGCGTGGGCTGCTTCGTTGATACCTGTCGCGAATGCGTGAACTGCAAAGCTGGCGATAACAACTACTGCCTTGGTCACAGTGTGGTGACGTACAACGGTGTTGAAAAAGACAAGTCCACTCCGACATACGGTGGTTACTCCTCACACATCGTGATGGATGAAAACTATGCACTGCACATTCCTGCAGGTCTTGATCTTGCGCAAGCAGCACCACTGCTGTGCGCTGGCATCACCACGTACTCACCGCTCAGCCAATGGAACGTAGGCCCAGGTAAGAAAGTTGCCATTGTTGGTCTTGGCGGACTTGGCCACATGGGCTTGAAAATTGCTAAGGCCATGGGCGCTGAAGTGACGCTCATCAGTCACTCACCACATAAAGAAGAGGACGCAAAGCGCCTTGGTGCTGACCACTTCTTGCTCTCCACTGACAAAGATGCGTGGAAGGCAGCCCGCTACAGCTTCGACTTCATTCTCAACACTGTTTCCGTCAATATCAATGTTGATCGATACATGAGCCTGCTCGGTATGCGCGGAGTGATGTGCATGGTCGGTATTCCATCTGACCCACTGTCAGTGCAAACCGGTTCCTTGGTGGCCAGCCAAAAGAGCCTGACCGGCTCAAGCATCGGCAGCATCACTGAAACCCAAGAGATGCTGGACTTTTGCGCCAAGCACAACCTGGGTGCTGACATTGAAATCATCGACATTCAAGATGTGAACGAAGCTTGGGATCGCGTGGTTGCAAGTGATGTGAAGTTCCGCTTCGTGATTGATATTGCATCACTCAACAAGTAGGCATTGTTAGTATCACCCTCGACCTCACTCAGCAGTGGCGGCTGGGCGATCGCTGGAGCCACAACAGGCGACAGGAGGATGCCTATTTACGTTCGAGGCTCAAGTAATCACCTGCAACTGCGGGGCGATCAAGTAACCGCCCGTTTGGAAGTGGGACAGCAACCGCTGATCCAGCCTCGTCGGTGATAGCAACCGCCTGCCATCCAGCTGATGTCAGCGTGAGCACCACTTGCCCCAACAACAGGATCTGTTCGGTTGGGGGTAACACACTGAACGCTGGAGAGGCTTTGATGACTATCACATCGCTCAAGGGCGTGCCATTTTTTTCTGTCGTTGCTGCCGGGGGCGCGTAACTGAGCATGGCAGCTCCCGAAATAGGGTCTGCTGCAACTGTTCGTAGCCCACTGCCGGGTGCTGGTCCTGCAACCAAGATATTCAGAAGCGCATCCGGTGATACTGGGCCCTGAAAATCCGTCTGCACTTTTACTAAACCATCATCCTTGACGAACCACAATGATTGTTTTGCTGGTTTGGGCGAAGAACTTTGAAAAGTCGGATGAGGTGTGATTGCACCGTCAGGAATTGGTCGAGCCAATGTTTCCACCGGAACGCCGCAGCTCGTCACAAAGGCTGACGCGACTATCAGAGCACCAATCAATACGAAACGTTCCTTTCCTAGTAGGTGTTTCGTCATTTCTACATCACCCTCGGGAGCGTCAAGATGAATCGCCCGCGACCGTCATCGGTTTCGGATATTTCTAACTGTCCACCCAACACCGCAGATTGTTCATGAGCAATCGCTAGACCAAGACCTGCCCCACTACTCCGAGTCCCTTCGCCATGCCCGCGGACAAAAGGCTCAAAGATCCGCTCCCGAGATTCCTCCGGTATGCCACCAGCCATATTTTCAACAAATATGCGTACATAGGCAGGTTCACTGACGATCAAAATTCGGTCTAACCCTCCTCCATGCAACACCGCATTTTCAACAAGGTTTCCAACGATTCTTTCGAATCTGCGCAAATCTGTTGAAAACGCAGGAGCATCACCCACAACAACCTGTTCGGCCATCCCTCTGCTTACCACGATGTCTCTACATAACGTTTGTAGATTCGCATTTTCCCATTGAACTGCATCATCAGATGCCATTTTGCTGATTTCGAGTAGATCTACCAACATGCGTGAAAGTCTCTGTACTTGTTGACGCAATATCCTTGTGAGGTTTTTATCTTGTTCACTTAATTCACTTTTATTCGAATCAAGAAGTTCTGTCGTTCCTAATATTGAAGTCAATGGTGATCTCAGTTCATGGCTGACATTTGCCGCGAATCTTCGCTCTCGCGCAATTCTCAGCTGCACCGCATCCGCCATTTTGTTAAATGACCGCGCGAGGGGGTCAAGGTCTGGATCATTTTCCAGAGGGATGCGAGCCGAAAGTTCGCCATCTGTGATCCGTTGCGCAATGTGACCAAGATTCTGTAGCGGCACCAGAACTCGCTTGGCCGCCGAAACCCCAACAATGGCACCAAGTCCAGTGACGATAATTGTGAGTATCGATAGTGCCCATCCCCCATATGTGAAAGTTTGATCAAGCTCTTTCAATGGGAAGACCTCAACAAATATGCCTCCGCTTACAGGAACAGCTGCAACGTAATAAGGGTCACCTGAAATTTCCAGGCGCTGTTGCGCACCCTGCTGTCCAGCAACCACAAGTAACTCATCTGGAAGTTCATCTGGGGAGATGGTTATCGAACTTGTGTACCAAGAATTCCCAATGTTAAGCATGGGTTGAGAAGTTCCTACTGAAGGAACTTGAGCCAACACTTGATCGACAGCCACTTCACTTATGAGCGCTGCATCAACGGCTCGCGCATCTAGTACCGCCCGTGTCAAGGCAACTGACTGGCGTTGTTCCAATAAATACCAGCGAGCAAATGCATACGTACTGCCAGCAACGACGGACGCCAAAACAAAAGAGAGCGTAGCTATCGCTATCGCAACGCGCGTGCGCAATCCAATCTTCATAAGATTATCTACTCAGCCTCTGCATACGGCTCCTGCATTCGATATCCGAAACCGCGAACAGTGGTTAAAAGTTCAGGATTACTTGAATCTTTCTCAATCTTACTTCGCAGCCGATAAATTAGATTATCTACAATTCTTCCGTCGCCCGCGTTTTTGTATCCCCAAACATTGCGTAATAAATACTCACGGCTAAGAACTGATCCTTTGGCTAGCAAAAGTTCACGCAAAACAAAATACTCAATACGAGAAATGCTCACAGGAATGTTTGCGCGATAAAGTGATGCTGAATCCTCCCTAAGTACGAGATCTCCACATCGAAGTACTTTTGGATCTATTGAGCTAGGGATTTTTTCAATTCGCCTTATTTGCGTTTTTATTCGAGCTATAAGTTCGCTGGCTACAAAAGGCTTTGTTACGTAGTCATCGGCTCCAGCTTCTAGCCCAGCAATAATATCTGCGCTATCTGTCTGCGCGGTAACGGCAATAATCGGGACTTGGCTCGTGCCTCGAACACTTCGTATGAGGTCTAGTCCAGATATTCCTGGCAGTCGAATGTCTACGAGCATCACATCCGGCTGAACGTCTTGAAACTTGGCTAGTGCTTTTTCCGCAGTATCAAATTCCAATACCTCATAGCCAGCATTCAGTAAATTCGCGCACAAGATGAAGCGAATATCATCATCATCTTCAATAACCATCACTATGTGAGCCACAAGACAATTAAAGTGCATTTCCTCTTAGAGAAATGGCTCACAAAGCCTTCAACGGCAATTGCGACATGATTGTGACATCGATTTCGCCCTTTTGGTTTCTTGTGGTTTCAACTTATGTGGCACTGTTTCATTGAAAGTTACTTCCCCAAAAAATGGAGGATCTCGTGCATAGAAATGATCAAAGGGCTCATGTAATTGATTATCCAGTCGTGGATGTCACTCCGTTGGAGGATCTCACCAAGGGCCCTAAGGACTATGTTGGCTCAGCAGGTTGGTGGACTCAACTTGCTAAATGTTTAGATGCTGTGCGTGAGGAATTGATTTTTTGCAACGTGCGCGACTTTAGTAGAAGGTTCGCTTCTGTCGCGCCAGAACTTGCAGAGCTAGCCGATCAAATTCCTGAGCGTGCTGTTGTCGCGGAGCTTGAAATTGTACGCGTACGAAGCCGCGTACGTGAGTCACTGGGTAATCGCGATGATGTGAAAGTCATTCAAGAGGAAGTCAAATTTGTTGTTCATCGTCTCAATCTTTTCAACTACCTTGCTCAAGATTTGCAAAATATTATTCACCAACGCTTGCTCAAGCGAACTCCATAATTCAACATTCCGAATTTTCATGTTTTCTTCTCGTTGCTAACGTTTTTTGCGCTGGCGAATCTTTACCACCTGCAGAAGTCGTAAACGATTGTGGCGTAACACAATGAGGAACAATCCATTGACGAACAACACGGCGAGTAAAAACGCCAGCGCCAGCCACCGAGGGTTATAGAAAAACAATGGCACTGGGGTAAGGCACGAAAGTATGTGCACCCATTCAGCCCGACGTACTTCAATGAGATAGCGATTGATACTTTCGAGATCTGTTCCAGTAAGCGCGCTTTTTGATTCACCTCCAAAAATGTGACCAAGTTCAGGAAGCCGTTCACGCAAGGTTGCTACACGAAATTTTCGATAGTGATGGTGCTTCTCAAAAGGCAGAACAGTTAGTGGGAAACGATCTGATGCCAACCACAAGCTTGGCCATCGAGGCGCAGCGGCACCTATAAGAACCGAGAGTAGAACGATCACCAAAACATTGATGGCGATGAGCCACAACATGTCGCTCATCGCCATCTCCGCTCACTGCGGCGAGGGAGGGATTTGAACCCCCGGTGAGTTTCCCCACGGCCGCTTTCAAGGCGGCTGCGATCGGCCGCTCCGCCACCTCGCCTTGCATTCATTTCGAACGCGTAGAGAAGGTTACCGGCTCTTAGCTAAGGGTGGTCGCGCGGCCGGCCTGATCTGCGGCAGGCACGAGGTCGCGGGTGCTGACATAAGCGTTACCGACGCCTAAAACACTCCATTTTTGGTCATCCTCGGTGGTCACGATGTACGAAGGCAGGATCAACAAACTGCCATCTGGCTGCCAGAACTGAGCCAAACCTAGTTCGGCTTTACCCACCACAAGCTTTTGCACACCGGCAACGAGCACTGGGCGGCCCGCAACTGTTGGAACTGGCCCTGGAACTGCCAGCTCCGCTGTTGAACCCGAACCAGTCCAGGCTGTTGGGCCAGCGAATTCCCAGCCTGGCTTCAATGCGCGCTTAAGTGAATCGGCCGCACCTAGTACCGGGTATCCAGGAACAGGCACTAGGGATGCCGCGAAACCATCGGCCCACACCACTTCTCCGTCAGGCGCGATCACGACCGTCCAACCAAGTTCAGTGCGAAGTCCTTTGAGAATTAACCAAGCGCGCACAACGACACGATTTTGATCTTGGCCAAATTCCCATTCAGCTGACTCAACAGGAACACCAAGCGGAGCGAGCAAGGTCTTTGCGATTTTTTTGGCTTGATCTTCGTCAACAGGTTTGCCCGCGATTAAACGTTGATCGCTGTAATGCCAGCGAACGAGCGGATCTGAATAGACCGTAACTTCAGGTGTATTCGCACCATTGCTCACAACATATGAATTGTTATCTCCTTTAGCAGGAGTGCCTGCAACACCAAAGGTTTGTGCAACGACTGATGCAAACGCTGCAGGCTTCACGTCACCGGAGAAAACCCGATAACCCACCGCGGTCGTTTTTGTATTCGAAAGATTCGATGCTGCAACAAAGGTTTGTGATCGCACATCACCTTGTTGAATTGCCGATACCCCAGGATCTAGTGCAGTTGGCGCTGATGCAGATGCAGATGGTGTCGGCGTTGGTGTAACCGCACCGCCAACAGGAAGGGAATCTGGTTGTGTGGATCGCAGGCTGCTCACCAGTACCGCCAGTGCGATCAGAATCAATACGCCACCGAGCAAGCCGAATACGGTGCGCGTGGCTGAGGTCATCCTCAGTTCAGGCAATCGCATGGTGCTCCTTAGGTGGTGAAGGCTTCACTTTAGAGTGTCGGCCATGCGCTTGCATCGGACCATTTCCCCTGACCTGCCCCTCCTCGTGGTTGCCCTCGAAGAAGAGGCCGTGCATCTGCACGTCAGCGAGCTCCCGATCCTGGTGACGGGCGTGGGAAAGGTGAATGCCGCTGTAGCCGTAGCGACGATTCTGGGCGAGCACTCCCCCAAGGAAATTGTGAACCTGGGCACCGCAGGTGCTCTGCATGATGACTTTGTCGGCACGCATGTGATCAGCACCGTGACCCAACATGATCTTGATGACGTCGCCATTTTTGAACTGGTCGGTCTGCACTTTGGAGAGCCCATCAATCTTGGCGGAGCCGGATTAACGCTCACCACTGGTGATCAATTTATTTCTGATCCCGTGAAGCGCGCACAGCTCGCAGAGCATGCACATCTGGTCGACATGGAGGGCTATGCCGTCGCCAAGGCTGCAATGGCTGCTCAAGTACCTGTGCGCTTGGTTAAACGCGTGAGTGACTCGGCTAATGAACCCGCGAGTATGTCGTGGAAGCAATCCGTTGATTACTGCTCAGAGCAGCTTGGGCTGTGGGTGAAAGAGTTTTTGCTGTAGCAAAGACCAAGGTGTGAAAAACGAAAAGTCGCGAACTACTCAGCGATTTCGATTGGCTCGATCACAGTTCCGGTGATTGAAGAACGACGATCAAGGAGCAAACCAATCAATGTCAGTACAAGTGAGATAACGACGACGGTCGTAACAATTTGCTCCACAGTTTCGTGGAACCAAACCGACACAGCAATCACAAGTGCAATTAACCCTGCCCACACCAACACCACTGCGCGGCGATCTTGCGCAGCAAGTCGGGCGTAGAGCAACACTTGTACTAAAGCGAAAGCGGAGCCTTCAAGCGCAAAGCGCCAAGCACTATCAGCAAGACCCAAATCAATGTATTGCGCGCCGCCAAGTACGCGAATGACGAGCGAACCGAAGATCAAGCTGAAGAGCGTGATTCCAAGGCCCATGAGTGCAGTCAGGCCTGTTGCAATGAACACTGCGCGGCGATTGTCGCCTGAGGTCATCTTTGGGAACAGCACGATGATGATGGCGTTTGGTAAGAAGAAGGCGATCTTTGCCAGCAGTACTCCAACGGAGTACTCACCAGAGTCAGCTTCTGATAAGAACACGCGAGCCAGAAGCACATCGATGTTCGTCAAGGTGAATAACACCACGAGCGCGTGCGCAACGTGACCAAATTCTGGGTAGGTGCCGATCGAAAGTGACTTCGCCCAGGCTCCTGGGCAAATGATCCGGTAACTCACGAATGCGCCAACTGCGCAACCAATCAAGATGCCAAGGGCTGCAGCTTCAATGGTTTGAAAGGCAACCAAGAAGATGATGCCGACGACCGCACGGCCCATGCCGTTGGCGATGAAGCCCGCACTGAAGCGCATGTGTTCTTCGCGGCCTTGGCCGATGCCAAGGGATGCAGTGCCAAGCACCACAAATGACAGCGACAACATGCCAAACAGCAGTGCTAGGTATGGGATCGCAAGAATTTCACCGAGCGGCCAAGCGGCAATTGCGCCGATCACGGCAATTGCTGCTGCGAGATACGTAGCAAGACGAACTGCCTGACCCTCGACTTCAATGCGATCAGCGCCCGCTACCGCAACACGGCGAGCAGTCATGGTCTGCAAGGCGATGGACAGTGTCGAGACAATGATCAACACACCCATCAAGGCACCAAAGGCACCAAAATCTGATGGGTCAAGAACTCGCGCTGCGAACATCGACAGTGCATATGCAGTGCCATTGCCCACGAGCGTTGCCACGCCTACGAAAATCAGGCCTTTGGCAAGCGCCGAGCGCGGTTCAGTCACATAACGACCCTAATGGTTCAAGTACTCCTACCGAATGAATGAAGGGCCCCACCGCTAGGTGAGGCCCAACATTCACATGACGTATTACTGACCTGCAACCACCGGAATGGTGGAAAGGGCCGCCTGCAAACGAGCTTCGTCGAAGTTCTCATCAACCATCGCACCGCGAAGGTATGAGTCGTACGCAGCAAGGTCGAAGTGACCGTGGCCGCACAGTGCGGTGAGAATGACGGTTTCTTCGCCAGTTTCCTTTGCCTTGAGTGCTTCACGGATTGCAAGTGCAAGTGCGTGAGTTGGCTCTGGTGCGGGCACGATGCCTTCGGTGCGAGCGAACAACACTGCAGCCTGGAAGCACTCGGTCTGAGGAACAGCGACAGCTTCCATCATTCCCTCTTCATAGATATGAGAGATGAGTGGAGCCATGCCGTGATAGCGCAAGCCACCTGCGTGGATTGGGTCAGGAATGAAGTCGTGACCCAAGGTGTGCATCTTCATCAGTGGCGTCATACCTGCGGTGTCACCGAAGTCGTAGGCATAGGTGCCCTTGGTCAACGATGGGCATGAAGCAGGTTCAGCAGCGATGATGCGTGGCGAAATCTTGCCCGCGAGCTTCTCGCGCAGGAATGGGAATGAGAGCCCAGCGAAGTTTGAACCGCCGCCGGTGCAACCAACAATGTGTGTTGGCGTATCGCCAGCCATTTCCAGCTGAAGAATTGCTTCTTCACCAATGATGGTCTGGTGCAACAACACGTGGTTCAACACTGAGCCCAGTGCGTAACGGGTATTTGGATCCTTCGCAGCAACTTCAACTGCTTCCGAAATTGCTATACCAAGTGAACCTGAGTAGTTCTTTGGATCCTTGAGGAATTCGCGACCAACATCGGTGAGCTCTGATGGCGAACGGTGCACTTTTGCACCGAAGGTTTCAATCATGAGCTTGCGGTATGGCTTTGAGTCGAAGGATGCGCCGACCTGCCACACCTCGCACTCCATGTCGTACAACGCACATGCGAAGGAAAGGGCTGTACCCCACTGACCTGCACCAGTTTCGGTGGTCAGGCGGGTCGTGCCTTCCTTCTTGTTGTAGTACGCCTGCGGCACTGAGGTGTTGGTCTTATGTGAGCCAGCAGGTGAGACGCCTTCGTACTTGTAATAAATACGTGCAGGTGTGCCGAGCGCCTTTTCAAGATTGTGCGCACGGAAAAGTGGGGATGGTCGCCACTGGCGGTACACATCGAGCACTCCGCCAGGGATTTCGATGTAACGCTCCTGGGAGACCTCTTGCATGATCAGTTCCATTGGGAACAACGGAGCCAGATCCTCTGGGCCAACTGGCTGCATGGTGCCTGGGTGCAGTGGCGGCGGTGGCGGGGTTGGGAGGTCAGCCATGATGTTGTACCAAGTCGTTGGCATCTGGTCTTCGCTCAGCAAGTACTTGTGTTGACGGACGACGTCGTCCATTCCTACCTCCACCTCAGGGCGCCACCATGGCGTGGGCTGAGGGTACGCAAACCCTCACGACTTTGGAAGTGAACCCATACCAAAGTGACGGATGTGACTCATGGGGTGAAAATCTGCCACTTTTAGGCCCAAAGTCCGTGATCCACATCACCTGGCCGCCCAAGAGGCGTCCGAAAATCGGGTTCTTGGGAGGCGGAATGTCAGTTCCGCTGCGTAACGTCATGGGCTCTGGGGAAAGTAAGACCTTGGTTTGCCCCCGCAAACCAAGGAGCACCACCACCGAAGGAACAAGGCCGCAAGGCCTGCCGACCAAAGGGGTACTACTTCCGTGCGTACGACTTTTAGCCGCCCGCAACGCCTGATCACTGGCGCCGTCACCGGCACTCTCCTGATCACCACCATGGGCTTTGGTTCAGATGCTTTTGCTGCCAATGGCGATCCAGCTCCAAATGCTGCCAATGCAGTCAATGGCGTCACCACCCTGAAGATGTCACTTCGCTCCGGCAAGCTCGCCCCTAAATCCTCACCAAAAATGTTGGCTCGAGCCCGCGAAATGATCCTGCGCAGCAAGATCGTCAAGGTTGCCCGTCAGCAAATCGGCGACCGCTACGTTTCGGGCCAAGACGGCCCCAATGCATTCGATTGCTCCGGCCTCACCAGCTACGTCTTTAAGGTTGCCGCGGGTAAAGACATCACCCGCTCATCCTTTACTCAGTACCGCGCTTCAAAGCGGATCACGAGGAAGAGCCTTCGCCCGGGCGATCTTGTCTTCTACTTCAAGCGCGGCGCACATCACGTGGGCGTCTACATCGGTTCCGGCAAAATGGTCCACTCACCAAAGCCAGGCCAGCGCGTGCAAGCTGCAGCAATTAACGGACCTTGGTACGGCGATCACATCTCTGGTTACGGCCGCATCATTCCTGCTGCGTAAGTAACTACTCGCAGCTCGTCACCGGGGCAAACGTTCGCGCATGAACGTTCATTGGCAGTTCATCCCGCGGTTTTCTGCCCTCTTCCCCATATGAGACGCTTATTGCTCAAGGCATTCGCCTGATCAACCACGAGGAGGAAGCAGATGGCACACGTTCGCCCACTTCGCCTCACCTCTGAACTCTCCGTCGAAGCCCTTGTTGCCAAGAAGCAAGGTCGCACAATCAGCGTGTGTATTCCGGCGCGCAACGAAGCCGCGACCATCGCGCCCATCTTGTTGCGCATCAAACGCGAACTCATGGATGCGCATCCACTTGTCGATCAGCTCATCGTGATGGATCACGAATCAACAGATCAAACAGCTGAGGTTGCTCGCGAATGTGGCGCGAGCGTTATTCCCGCAAATGATGTTCTTGCGCAATTTGGCCCAGCACTGGGTAAGGGCGACGTGTTGTGGCGCTCGGTTGAAGCTTCCACCGGCGAGATTGTGGTATGGCTTGATGCTGACCTTGCATCCTTCACTGCCCAATACGTGACCGCACTAGTTGAACCAATGCTCAATGACGAATCCATTGCATTAGTACGCGCGAACTATCAGCGCACCTTGCATGGTGAAGGTGATGAAGGCGGTCGCGTTACAGAACTCACTGCTCGGCCAATCTTGAAGTTGCTCTACCCAGAACTCGCGCATATTCGTCAGCCACTTGGGGGTGAATACGCTATTCGTCGCGACGTTGCCAAAGCGCTTCCGTTTGAAATTGATTACGGCGTAGAGATGGGCCTACTCATCGATGTCGCTCGCACCTACGGCGTTGAATCAATTGCACAATCCGACCTCGGAGTCCGCACCCACCGCAACCGCCCACTTGCCGAGTTACACGAACAGGCGATCCAGGTGATGCGCGCTGCGCTAACCCGCGATGTGGAAATTGATTTACATACGGGCATCACTGTTCGACCAGCACTCAATATTGCTCACAACATGGGCAACGCCAGCGCCGCTGGTCAATAACCCTTAGGCCAATGGCCAAGTGGTGCGCACTGCCAAGCCACCTAAAGCCGAAGTGAACGTAACTGCATCGCCGCCACAAGCACGAGCCGTTTCGCGCACAAGCGCAAGCCCAAGTCCAGACCCACCAGCAACAGCAGTTGCGCCGCGAACAAATCTGTTGAAGACCACTTCTTGTTCAATGGTCGGTAAACCCAGGCCGTCATCTTCGACAGTCAGCACCGCGAAACCGTCTCGCTCCACCAAAGTTATCCGTACCTGTGTACGGGCATATTCGAAAGCATTACCTAAGAGTTCGTCGATCACTCGAGCAAGTGGCGGCGCGGTCACTGCCGCAATGATGTGCGGTGCAAGATCTTGAACCAACTGCAGATCACATTCTTGGGCAGTCACCGAAGCCTGATCAATGCGTTCAGCAATCACACCTGATGCATCACAACGCCCACGCAACGTATCCCCGGCATCGCTTCGCGCAAGCGCGAGGACCTGATCGATACGCCGAGTGAGCCGATCAACTTCTGCAGTGGCTTTTTGTGCTTCAACTCGCACGTCTTCTTGCTCAGAAATATCCTCGATCGCTTCAAGGCGCAACCGCACTCCCGTTAACGGAGTTTTTAAGTGATGCGAGGCATCCGCAGCAACCGCCTGCGTGCGTTCCAAGATTCCAGTGAGACGTTGAGCAGTGGTGTTCAGTGCAATGGCAACCGCTTGAACCTCCGCGGGCCCCTGATGCTCCTGCGCTCGCAAGGAAAGATCGTCAGGCAATTGCTCAGCAATCGTTGCAACGCGTGAAAGTGGCGCAGCAATTGAACGAGCAATCAGCCACGCGATGAGCGCTGCAAATGCCATCACAACCAACACAAATATTGCCAGCACGATTTGTACTTGGCGCACCACGGCAACCACATCTGAGTCGACAAGTGAAAGCCTCACTGCCGCAACAGCTTTTTCGTTCTTGATCACCGGAGCGGACACATAATGCAAGTCAGTGCCCAAGGTGTCAGACGGTCGATCACCTGAAGCCAAAACTCCAGCTAATGCTGTGGCAATTTCTGGACGTTCAAAGACTCGGTCAACTGCACTTTCTTGACTGTCCGCAACGAGTGAGTATTTGCTGTTCACGATCACGACTCGAGCACCCGTGGCCTTGGAAACTGCTTTCACAGTTGCTGGCCAGGTTTTCACCGGTTGGGCCGATAGAGCGATTGATGTTGCAAGAGTTTCCCGTTGCAATTCATTCATAAACGATGCATGCCGGTCATTAGAAATGACGAAACCCAAGGGCACGGCTAATGCCACAGCGACGCCTGCAGCGAGCAGGGTCATGACAAGTACTAAGCGCCGCGTCACGCTGAGTGATCCGCGAGTCGATATCCGACACCGCGCACGGTCTCGACCAAATCAGGATCGTGCAATTTTTTTCGTAGAGAAGCAATGTGCACATCAAGGGTTTTTCCAGTACCCACCCACACCGGATCCCACACGCGTGAGAACAGTTCTTGTCGAGGAACTGCGCGGCCTGGTTCTTCGGCAAGCACTGCAAGTAAGTCAAACTCTTTCGTGGTCAAGTCAACTTCAACTCCATCAACCATGACCGTTCGATGCGAGCGGTTCACCACGACTCGACCACCCTGAGATGTCGGTTCAATGCGACGCCGGCGAGCAACGGCGCGAATACGGGCCGCTAACTCACGAACACTAAACGGCTTGACCACATAATCATCTGAACCCAGTTCCAGGCCAACAATGCGATCGGTCTCATCTCCTCGAGCTGTCGCAATAATCACCGGGACGTCACTCGTGCGGCGAATTTCGCGCAATACATCGAGTCCATCGCCATCAGGAAGCCCCAGATCCAAGAGCACAACATCGATGCCAGCCATGGTCGTGATTGCTGGGAGTACATGCGCTGCATACCCGACGTGCTCAACTTCGAACCCATTGCGAATGAGACCCTCAATTAATGGCTGGGCCACAGCCGGGTCATCTTCAACAACGAGAACGCGCACGACGCCATCGTGGCATGAAACTCATTGGGATCCCACCGCACACAGCCACACGCGAATCCCTTACCTGGACTTAACCAATTCTGGGGATTGAGTTAGGGCCCACTGACCTACCGTGATCGCAGAGGGAAACCAGAGGAGTGCACATGTCCGTAATCAAAACCGTCGCTGTGACAGCAATGTCTTTAGGCATGGTGGCTGTAGCCGGTGTTGCTGGTTTCGCGGTGGTCAACTCCGCAAGCCCCACCCCTGCGCCCGAGACCATCACCTTGTTAGCCAATGAGACAGCTACTGCAGGCGCTCCAATGTTTGTGCCTGGTGAATTGCCGCCGATTGTGACCTTTGAACAAAGTGTTGCTCGCACACCAGATCAAACAAGTGCGCAAATCGCGGCCACGATTCCATCCGTAAAAATTTCCAAGACTTCGCCTGTCGCCGCCACACCAACACCTGTCACCACTCCTTCACCTACTCAAATCACCAGCTTGCAGGCACGCACTGCAGTGCTCAGCGAAGTCAAAGGCACGGTAACGTCCATTTCAGAAGTAACACGCAATGGCTTCGAGGCCTTCGCAGTGAAAGTTGCCTTGACCGACGGTGGCACTGCCACCGGCTACGTCCATAAGGCAACTGGTGTGATTTTTGATTGGGATGCTGTGGGTGCACCAGCTGCCCAGCCGGCGGCTCCCGCAAAAGCGCCAGCGGCGACGGTTACCACGACGAAAAAAGATGATGACGACGATGATGATGATGACGAGTCTGAACATAAGTCAGAAGACACGAAGCGTCCGAGCTCTTCCCATGATGATGACGACGACTAACAGCTGACTCGCCCGCACTTATTGATCGATACCTACCTATTCATACCCATGGTCGTATTGTTCGATTAATGAGTACTTACGGGCTTGATGGTGTGCTTGCTTGGGAACAGGCCTTTCATGTTGCCACCACTTCTGGCAGGGCCCTTCCCACTGTTGCCGCCCGACTTGATGAAGCAGGCGGAAGTATTCTCGGCAAACCCTTACTGAGATTAACCGACGAGCCCGCAGCAGACAGCGCCCAAAGTGACGGGTATGCAATTTGTGGTGAAGGTCCGTGGCTTGCGGTAGCTGATACTCGCCTTCAACCCGGGGAATGCATGTTTTTGCATGCCGGGCAACCTATTCCTGATCACACGGATGCGGTTATTTCTGTCGCTGCTGTTGAAGCACGCAAAGCCAATGACGATTCAATCATTGTGATCGCACTCGATGCCCTCACCGGTGTCATTGATGAGTCTGTGCGACCAGAACTTGGCAGTGGCATCGCCCGCCAGGCTTCCAGAGCAACACTTGGCAGTGAACTTGTGCCGGCAGGACGCCAAGTAACTGCGGCAGTGCTAGCACTTGCTGCTTCAAGTGGGCACGATTTTGTAGAGATCGTCCGCCCGCCTGTCGTTGGCACGGTTGTGCTCGGCCATACGTTGCTCAGTCAAGGACTGCCACGCGATGGGCGCATTCGCGATGCCCTCGGCGATGCGGTTGCGCATTTTGCGGGGTCCCAAGGTGCTCGTTCCAATCCACCACTGCGCGCACCCGATACCGCGCAGCTCCTCCTTGAACATATCGATGACGCCAACGTTGACATCTTGATCACTACTGGCTCCACCGCTCCCACACCTGACAATCATGTGCGTCAAGTCATGAGTGATCTTGGTGCGCGTTGGCTCATTGATGGCGTTGCCTCCACCCCCGGTACCCAAATGTTGTTAGCGAAACTTCCTGATGGTCGCTTTGTTGTGGGGCTACCAGGTGAACCTGCATCAGCATTAGCTGGCTTGCTCACGATTGTTGCGCCCCTCATTCGGGGTATGCGTGGTGCACCTGCACCCGTGCTCTCCCACGCAGTGCTTGTTGATGAACCACCAATTGGCGATTATCAAGATGACACCAGATTGGTTCCCGTCACGCTGAGTAGATCGGGATCAAACCTCATTGCCAAAAAACTATCTGGATCATTAAACGACATCAGTGACTGGGCGAATGCAGATGGGATCGCATTTATCGCGCCTGACGTGATGAACGCCGGCACATCCGTTCCAATTATTTCGCTCTAACTGCGCATTACGAACGAACAACCACTGAACCAGCAGCACGCGTGGGCCCAGGTGATGGAATAAATCCGCGAGCCATCAGCCCCAACACAATCAGTGCACTACCTGCAATCAGTAGCGCGAGTGACCACGAGGCGAGAGCATCGGTACCAGCCAGGATGTAATGCATGGTGGCGATTGGCCAAGCCGCATAGGCCAACCAGTGCGATTGCTGGAAGAGCTTTGCTCCTGAGTTTTTCAAGCGAGGACGTAACCGTCCAACGATTGACACCGGAATCATGAACCAAAATGCGATAACCCCCAGCGCCACCGCAAAGGTGTTCCACGATGAAAGCCCAGGAATCAAAATCTGCGCCACCGTGAACGTGAGATATGAGTCAAAGAGCAAGAAAACCATGTGGATCGCGAGAAAACTTAGAGCTAACGCGCCAAGCCAGCGGTGCAGGTCAAGTAGCCGTGTAGGTGAAGCAGCCCGACCCAGAATGCGTGTGCGCAACAGGATTCCCCAGACCACTACGGCGGTCAGTAAACCCCAAGCAGTGATCCCAGATGCGCGAATCGCTAACCAGGTCCATGCAGTTTCACCCATGTTGCACCTTCTCTAGCGATGACCACATTTGCGTGGGAGTCATCACGGTGTACCCCGCGTCATGTGTTGTAAGCCAAGCGCACGCAGCATCTGGCTTCATCAACATTGCCGCTGTAGCTGTCACTTCAGCTAACCATCCCGCACCGCACCACACCGTTGCTTGAATCAAATCAGGATCAGCCATCTGGCCGGTGCGCGGATCAATCACATGATGGCGTGTACCACCAGCCCAACGGCGATACAGGGTCGATGACGTGGCAATGCCAAATGTTTCATGCTCGTCATTCGTACTCCGGGTATTACATGTCACTAATTGTGGTTCACGCGCTGCGTTATTGGGATCTCGCTCATCCTCAATCGCAATCACCCATGCGTCAGCATCACCAGGTTTACCCGCGACCACGATGTCGCCACCAAGATCAACGAGCACGCCACTGGCACCGGCTTCCATTAGCTCATGAGCCACGATGTCGGCGCCCAAGCCTTTGCCGATAGCACCTGGATCTAGCCCAACTCCTGCCGGCAAGGAAATGGTGCTTGCTTTAAGATCAATGTTCACGTCATTCATAAAACTAACGCGCGTAGTAGGTATCGCACTTGTTCCTTCTGCACCAGAAACCGCTTCCTGATTCCACGAAGCAATGCCGGCAAGTGCTCCGCGTGCGATGACCGACGCATAGTCTGCGTCGTATCCAGCGGCTTTAATTTCACTCAACATTGTTGGATCAAATAAGCCACCAGTAATTTCCCATGCGTGCTTCATGTGCCACACGAGTGTGAGCATGTCCGCGCTCACCACCATTGGTCCGCTGCCCGCGCACGCATTCACGCGATTGAGTTCACTGCTTTCGCGGAAACGCGACCATGATTGTTCAAGGATTTCAACACGCATGCGACCTAACTCGGTCAATTTTTCTGCATGGGCAGGCGCGTAGACCGAAATCATGCACGCGGCACCCATTGCCCGAAACTCTCTGACTTCATTCACGGCGATTAGCCCTTACTGGCTTTCGTGGTGCTTTGTGCAGCTGGTGCAGGTGCGCTGGCTGCGCCATTGTTATTCGATGCACTCTGCTGAGCAGGGGCCGGCACAAACTTGCGAGCTGGCGGTGCCTGCGCAGCTGGTGTCTGTGCAGCTGGTGCAGATTCCTGTTGAGTAGCAGAGGTAGCGGCACTGTTGGCAGTTGATGAACTGTTCGAATTCTTTGTTGTGGATGTAGGTGATTTCGGAACCGAAATTTTCGCTGCAACGCTGGCACCGGTACGCGATTGTGCTGCAAGAGCATTCGCCGTGGCGATGAGTTGCACTCGGTAGGCCTCCAGACGTTGCTGCTCAGCAATTAATTGCGAGGCGTATTGATCGAGTTGCCCTTGAGTGACACCCGTGGATGTCGTGGCCGCAGCGAGAACTACCTGCTCTGTTCCTTCAGCGGCGGTGGCCTCCTGAGCATTGCGAACCGCGATCAACCCAACAACGCCCAAGCAAGTTGCTGAAGCCATCCCAAAGGCCAATGCCTTTTGCCCAGCGCTCGTGTATCGCTTACCGTAGACCTTGGTGCTCATTGCCTTCTCCCTTGTTCGTCTTCTCAAGGTAGGCAATGGCCAAACAAGGGACGATTCAGTAATGGTTAAGTGCCGGTAAAGAAGCTGCGAATTACTGTTGTAGGCGTTCGAGTCGTAACGCGGCAACGGGGCAGGCGACAACGGCTTTCTTGGCTGCCCCTAAGAGCTGATGGGGCACCGCGGTCGTCAGGGTGCCTGAGTTCAGGAGCGGATACCCCCACTCATCGAGGGTGAACAGTTCCGGAAGTAGCTCCACGCAAAACCCATGCGCATCGCACAACGTTGGATCCAGGCGGATTTCATGAAGTTCGCTCATTTGAAATCCTTTCCGGGGAAGCCCACGGGTGTGATTCGTTGATCAACAATCGGCAATGGTGTCACCACTGATGAGTGATGGGTATCAGCGCTGCATCGCCCGTGAATGTGATGTGCAACTTCTGTTTGAAAGACCTGCAAGCCCGAAGTAATAAATCGCGCAACTCCATCTGGGTGCTTACATCCACCGCGCTGTTGCACCAGTGGAAGCCGTGAAGTCAACCGATGGAGATCCGCAGACGATGCTGAGCGCGCGGAAAGTACATCTAGATCATCAGCAAGGGAAGGCAAACCGAAACGACATGGACCGCATTGGCCAGCACTTTCGCCAGCCATCCATCGAGCTACACGAGCCATTGCGGTAACAGGGCAGTCATGTGCATCAAAGGCCCAAAGAATGCCCGCACCAATGACGCCGCCCGCAGCCGCAACAGAATCAGGTGACCACGATGCGTTCATCAGTGCGTCATAACCAGCCCAACCACCGCCATAGCCACCGGTAAGGAAGCCGGAGACTTCAGCGGAAAAACCATTGCAGCGCTTAATAATTTCAGCAACTGGGGTGCCAACTGTTACTTCAATAACTCCCGGTGAGTTCACTGCTCCACCCACCGAAACTAAGCACGTGCCAGGTGCAGAAGTCTCGCCAACAGATGCGAACCATTGGCCGCCATATCGTGCAATCAAGCCAATGTGCGCCATCGTTTCTGCGTTCTGCACTTCGGTAGGTCGATCGTTCACTCCGCGTTGAAAGGTTCGTTTTCCATAAACAGGCGTACCCATGCCTTCACCGATCCAGTGTGCGAGTGCACTTTCTTCGCTGGAGACATAGCGAGCTGGTGGGGTAACCAGTTCGATGGTCACTGCATCATTGCGTTCGGCAAGTGCACGCAAAACGACGTCAACAACTGCGGAACCGCGGTGCACAGCGATATATGCCGATGTTGCACCGATGGTTGCCGCCAGTGCACTCACGCCATCAAGAACTAGATGAGGGCAATGCCGAAGGAGAACTGCGTCTTTGCTGGATGCGGGTTCACCTTCCATTGCGTTGGCCACGACAACAGGCTTGCGGCCAGATGACCAAGCTCGGCGAGCTCCTGCGCTTTCCACCACCGCATGGATCTTTCGGGCCGTGGGAAACCAGCCACCGCCACGGCCTCGTAAGCCTGAGGTTTCTATTTCGTGGACCAACGGCCCAGGCTTACCAATGCGAGGTCCTTGGACCAAGGGAAGTCGACCAAAGTGGGCCTCATGGGCTGCCAGTGAGCGCAGATCCAGTGCTTGCCCTGAGGGGCCAACGGGCAGGAGTCGGGCATTTCCGACAGGTGGCGTGCTCATAGGTGAATTCTGGCCATCTGACTTGTGGATCCCGTCCGCAACAGGCAAAGGCTGGGTAAAAAGACGGGCCCACTGAGCAGGTATCAGGTCCGATTTCATTCTATACCAATTCACTTGGTATTGTTTGGGCCGTGAGCCTGACTGACATTGACTTTGCCCTGACCCTGGGTGGCCTGATTGCTGGCATCGTCGTGGGGTTGACCGGTATGGGCGGCGCAGCTCTGGTGACCCCGATGCTCGTCCTCATCTTCGGTATTAATCCGGCAACCGCAGTTTCAAGTGACGTAGTGGCCGCCGCGATCATGAAACCGTTTGGTTCCTGGGTACACATTCGAAATAAGACTGTGCACTGGGGTTTGGTGCGCTGGCTCTCCCTTGGTTCGATTCCCGGGGTACTGATCGGCACCTGGATCTTTAATTCCGTACTGCAAAGCGAAGATGCCGCGAACACCATCAAGGTGTGGATCGGTGCAGTGCTCCTTGTCGCCCTGGCAGCCATGGTTGCTAAGGCGTATATCTCCAAGCGGTTGAAAGCCAAGCACGGTCAACAAGAACTACTCGGCACCAAAATGCCAGTGAAGCCCATTCCGACCGTCATTCTTGGCGCATCCGTTGGCTTAATCGTTGGTATGACCAGCGTTGGTTCAGGTTCGTTGATCGTCACTGTGTTGCTTCTGCTCTACCCACTGCTTCGCCCGAGTGTTCTTGTGGGAACCGACTTGGTGCAAGCAGTTCCGATGTTGATTGCTGGTGCGATTGCGCACGCAGGATTTGGTGTCATTGACATCGCAGTTGTGGTGTCATTGTTGATCGGCCAGATTCCCGGCGTGATCATGGGCGCAAAACTTTCCACCAAGTACGACGGTCACCTCTTGCGTTATTTACTGATGGTGATTCTGGCCGCAACAGCATTGAAGTTGCTTGGCATTGTCAGCAGTTTGATAGCCGGCATCATTGCAATCGCTGGTGTGGTGATTGTTGGTGGCTTGATGCTGAAAGAACTTCGCGCGAAAGACGAGACCAACGAGGGGCAAGAGCCTTCCCAAGTGGCATAGTCACTTCGTGCACGCAATCACTCAACCACATGGCTTTGGTAGCTACGAGACTCTCGTGTGGAGCAAGGCTCCCGATCCAGTAGCAGCACCAGGTGAAGTCGTCATCACCATTGCCGCGACAGCAGTCAATCGTGCTGACACCTTACAGCGCATTGGAAAATACAATCCGCCTGCTGGATCCACCGAGATCATCGGCTTGGAGTGCGCGGGGCTCATCAGTGAAGTTGGCGTTGGCGTCACCCGCTTTCAGATCGGCGATCGGGTGTGTGCGCTGCTCGCTGGCGGCGGATATGCCGAAAAGGTTGCGGTTCCGGTTGAACAGGTGATGCCAGTTCCCGGAAATCTCAGCTTGATCGAAGCTGCAGCATTGCCCGAGGTTGCGTGCACAGTGTGGAGCAACGTCTTCATGACTGCGAACTTGAAGCAAGGCGAATGGCTGCTCATTCACGGTGGTGGCTCAGGTATTGGCACGCATGCCATTCAGCTAGCCAAAGCCGCTGGTGTGCGCATTGCAGTAACCGCAGGCAGTCAAAAGAAGCTTGACGCTTGTGCTGCACTCGGTGCTGAATTACTTATCAACTACAACACTCAAGATTTTGTAGAGGTAATCAAAAATGAAATCGGTGGAGTCGATGTCATTCTTGACATGGTCGGCGCCAAATACCTCGAAAAGAATATTGACGCTCTCAATCGCAACGGTCGCATCGCGATCATCGGCATGCTCGGTGGCATCAAAGGTGAGATCAACTTGCAAGCACTGCTCCAAAAGAACGGCACGATTCACGCAATGGCCCTTCGTAGTCGCCCGGTGAGCGAAAAGGATCTGATTTGTCGTGCCGTCGAGCGCACGATCTGGCCATGGATCGAAGCCGGATTAGTGCAGCCATCTATTGACCTGGAATTGCCAATTCAACAAGCAGGTGAGGCTCATCGCATGATTGAAGCCGGAGAAATCACCGGCAAGGTTGTGCTCATAGTGAATGGCGAGATCAAGTAGTGAGCATGAGGAATACGAAACGCAATAAGCGCAAGCTTGCTGCCATCACTGCTGTTTCCTTCACTCTTGCAACAACAGGATTCATTGCGGCGACAGCCAAAGCGGCTGATGGCGCAGATCCAGTTGCGACACCAACGGCCACTAGTTCGGCAACACCAAGTTCCACGGCAACACCCATAGCAACGGCGAGCGCAACCGCCACTCCAACAGTGGCAACCTCAGCGCCAACCACAGGCACCAGCGTTGTCTGCCCAGCAGTCACGAGTGAAATCACCAAGCCTCAAGCTGATGCGGTCTACCAAGTCGCTTCAACCAAACTTGCCGCAGCGGCAAGGGGCAGTAAAAAGCGCTACCCCTTTGGTGCGCTCGCCAATCAAGTCACTTACGTAAAGACCGGACCATCAGCATGGACTTCTGGTTTTTATCCAGGTGAGTTGTGGTTGATGTATCAGCAGACCAAAGACGATCGCTGGCTTAAACGGGCTAATCAATACAGCAAGGCTCTGATCAAAGTCGCTAACGACAAAGGCACGCACGATCTCGGATTCATGATCGGTTTGCCGATGGGCCTTGCGCATGAACTTGAACCAACGAGTGCACTCAAGCGCGAATACCTAAATGCTGAAATCACTGCAGCAAAATCACTTGCTCGCCGCTATAGCAATGTGGTGCACGCAATTAAGTCCGCGAACTACAACGGCAAGTGGGGCGTGATTATCGATTCAGCAATGAACGCCCCCATGATGATTCAAGTTGGCCAGTGGCTCGGTGCGGAAGGTAATTACCTTGCCAATGAAGGTGAGCAACACATGCTCACGCTGGCCAATAATTTCATTCGCCCTAATGGTTCGACGTTTCATCGCATGGCATTCAATCCAAAGAACGGCATGCTGATCGGGCCGATTGCAGGTCAAGGTCTTGAAGGAACCTCAAGCACGTGGTCGCGCGGGCAGGCGTGGGCGATCAATGGTTTTGCGCAAGCCTATGAACTCACCAAGAATCCAGCATTCTTAAAAGCTGCGGAAGCAACAGCGAACTACTGGATGTCTCGCGTGCCACCCGGCTGCATTCCAGCATGGGATCTCGATGTCAGTAACAACAAAGCGCCACGTGATTCAAGTGCTGCAGCAATCGCAGCAAGTGGCTTACTCACCCTTGCACGAAATGAACCAAGTGCTGATGCGGCAAAGACCTACAACACGTATGCGCGCCTGACCTTAGGAACGCTGGCTACCCCTGGTTGGCTCAACACCAACACCCGTAACCCAGGCATCCTGTTGCAGCAGAGTTTGAATGTTCCAGCCCTTGCTCGCGATGGCAGTTACGTGTGGGGCGACTTCTACCTGCTCCAGGCCCTCGCGCAGATTGCAACGAGCCTGCCAACTCCAACACCAAGCGCGACGGCGACTCAAATACCTGCCCAAACACCGGCCTCAACGGCTACCCCACCTAGTTCAGCAACGCCAAAGCCAAGCCCTACTGACTAGAAATTAGTGGGGTAAGAACGGAATCGGCGATCTCCATGCTCTCGTTATAAGTCAAATGGAAATCGAGAGTGTCAATGGCTTCGTACTGTGCTCGAATCACTCGCTCACGTACACGACATTGATGTAAGAACGTGTCTGCATTCTTCCGCATTGAAATTTTGGCATCTTCGAGTAACCCAGGATTGTGGGTTGCAACTGCAGCGAGGTCAAACAAGTCTCGGCCAGTAGCGATGTGTCCTCTATGCCATAACTTCTTAGCAATGATTTCAGCAGGAGTCTCCAGCAGCACAAGCCTGCCGCGTACTTCGGATTTTTCAAATGGAGTTTGCACAAGTGGTTCCGCGACGATGAAATCAATTTCGCCCATGGGGAATTGAAGTTTTATCGCTTGCGCGTCCTCTGAGTACGAGGAGGTGAGAGCTTGCGCATAGTCGTGTAATCGTGGGGAAAACATGCCAAGAAGTTGTTGATCGGCAATGAAAATGTCAATGTCTTTGCTTCGTCGATGGTTCAGTTTGAACATCAATACAGTTCCGCCCCCGAATGACCACTCAAACTTCGCATTAAGACTCACCTGATCAATAAGACTTACGGCGAGATCGAAAAGTTTCTCCCAAGGTTCGACTGCCAGAGAGGTTTTCATGCTGACTTTTTCCATCGCGGATTTGCTGACTCAACTCCATCTGCAAGTTTGCGGGCATTTCGCCAAACCTTTTTGGGTTCTATGTTTGCTGAAGCAGCAACGTCACGTACTACTCGAATAATCATCTGGTTCGACTGCTCATCGACAAAGTGCGCGATATGTGGCATCCACTGATTGTCGATAGTTCCCGTGAGTAATGCGGTCGCCAACTGCTTACTTGGAAGTACTGATGCATAACTCACCGAAGCAGAGGCCGCTGCCATTTCAATTGCAGAGGTAGCCCAGGATCGAACTGTTGGTTTCTGTGGAGTGAGCGAGATGGAAACCGACAAGAGGTCAGCAACCTTGAGTAACGTCAATGAACTGATGTCTCCGCGACCGTTTTCTAGTGCGTTCAGCGTCGCTCTGGATACCCCAGCCATCGATGCAATATCGGCTTGCGAGAGTCCAGCAGAAAGGCGGGCCTCACGTAGGCCATTGCCAATTTCCACCAAATTCATGAAGCAAAATTACGCCAACACCCCAATTTATGTCAAATATATTTGACATAAATGTGAGGCGCGCTGACTGTTTATGGCACAAACTCGTGGTTGAAAAAGCCGTCCCTGGTTGTTCGTGTGCGTACGACCAGTGCAACCATGGCCCCATGACTTCTTCACCCCAGGATCTCGAAGGCACCGAGAACGCCCCCCACAAAGTCACGATCGTGGGCCCCGACGGTGCGCCCATTGGTGAAGTCGAGCCAACTGAGCGCGAGGAGTCCGACGAAGTTGTCGAGATGGTCGCCTCCCCTGCCAAGGTGATGCGCATTGGTTCGATGGTCAAGCAACTTCTTGATGAAGTGAAAAGCGCTCCGCTTGATGAAGCAGCGCGTGTTCGCTTAAGTGAAATTCATCGCCAGTCGATTGAAGAACTTGAAGGCGCGCTTGCTCCTGAACTGATTGAAGAACTCAATCGCTTGAATGCGCCTTTTGAAGGCCCTGCACCAAGTGAGGCTGAACTTCGCATCGCGCAAGCACAGTTAGTGGGGTGGCTTGAAGGTCTGTTCCATGGCATTCAGGCTGCTCTTTATGCGCAGCAAATGACGGCCAAGGCGCAATTCGAAGAGATGCGCCGCCAAGCGATGATGCAAGGACAGTTGCCGCCAGGCCCTGCTGGTCAAGGCGGACCAAGCGCTGGTCAATACCTGTAACTGACCAGCGCTACTCCCGTTGTTATCCGCGATAGGTGTAGCTCTTATTGAGCGCAAGCCACATCCCTGGCAGTGACGCTGCGCGTGCAGCAACCTTGCACGTTCCGGCACGACGCATTTTGAACACCACTGCGCCTGCAGCATTCACACTCAGGGTGCAACGCGACCCTCCGTATGTTTTGACCCACGTGACTGGCCGTCCAACATTGGTGAGCAAACCAGGATCTGCCAAGCGGTACCAGCGATTGCGTACGAGGCGACTGCCTGAAACCGGTGCCTTTGGGGCAACCGTTTGATATCCAGCGGCGAGCGCAATCGTGTTGGTTTGTGTTGCCGGAAGGTAGTTCGCATTTCCTTGTGTTGCTGCATTAACCACGCACACACCGGTTCCAGCTTTAGCGGAAATGGTGTAACCGCTCACGGCACAGGTGCCGGTTGAGGCAAGAGACACCATTAATCCTGAATTCGATTTTGCATTGAACGTGACCGACGATCCATTGCGTAGGACGTAACCAGCATTAGGTACCCACGCCAACGTTGAAGTTGTTGGAGTCAGGCTGATTCGATCGGCCTGAGCTAATGCGGCAACCACGACTGTTTGCGATGCAGAGTCTGCCAATGTTGTTGAACTTCCTGAATAGTTCACCTTGATCACATAACTGCCGGTCGCTGTTGGCGTCCAACTAAACGACGCCGATCCATTCACGAGAGTTTTCACATCAAGCACCGTCGTGCCCAGATACAGCGTCATGGTGCCTGTTGATGTTGTTGGCGTGACATCAGCCTTGATTGGAATGGCAACACCTGGTGTTCCCGTTGCCGCCATGGTGAGCGTCACATTTGAGCCGGTAGCGCTCACGACGGTTGTTTTCACTTCACTACTTGATGCCACAGCATTCTCATCTGGAACGTACGTTGCTTTGATCGTGAAGTTTTGAGCAGTAGCCGGCATCTGAATACTCGAGGTTGCTGTGCCAGCAGCATTGAGCACCTTGGTTTCAATTAACGAGCCATCACCTTTAAGGAAAGAAACAGATCCCTTGGGAATGTAGGTACCAGAACTCTTCACTGTTGCAACAAACTCAACAACTGTTGACAACTTCACGTTCTGTGGCGCCGTGAGTGTTGTGGTTGTCGGCACTTTCCCGATCGTGACGGTTGATGAAGATGAGGTTGCTGTTTGTGATGCATCAGCGGATGAGTACACCGCATAGACACCGACAGTGCCTGCACTGAGTGGGGTCCAATTCACTGCTTCAGTAACACCAGCAGCTGAGATCGGTGCTGCGCCAATCAAGGTGCCCGGAGTTGTGTAGTAAGAAATTGATCCGGCAAGTAACGCGTTGTTTGATTCAGTGACAGTTGCCCTGAGTGCTTGTGCGGTGCCGACTGTTCCGTTTAGGGCCGTGAAGGAAATTGTGGTTGCGGCATGTGCCCGGGGAATTGAGACCAGACTTGTTGCCACACCAATGACTAACGCAAGGAGTACGAGCACACTGCGCTTCAACGTGAAGCGGATGTGGGGCGTGCTGCTTGATGCGCTCGCGCTTGTGAAAACTACGGGGGAAGATACGTCATACCTTTTCATGGTTATCAAGGTAGGAGTGAAACGCTCGTTCACCTAGATGCGTTACCGGATCGTGGCCCGTTTGTGACATATCTGTGACTTATCTGTGCCACGATAAAAGCATGCTGACGTTCGAAGCCTTTCAATCTGCGTTACGCACAAATTCCGATCTATTCGCACAACTCATCGCAACAGGTGATCTTGATGCTGCTGTTCCTTCCTGCCCTGGCTGGTCATTGACCGAACTTGCTGGGCACATGTGTGGCACGCAACGCTGGTCCACTCACGCACTGATCACTGGTGAGCGCGGGGAATTTCAACAAGCACCAACGCAACGCGATGAATTGCTTGCCTACTTCACTGAAGGTGCAGATGAATTGCTCGAAGCATCGCGCACGATTGATCCGCAGCGGCCAACCTGGTCATTTGGCCCAGAGCCGCGCATCGCGCAATTTTGGACGCGACGCCAGGCCCATGAGGTGACCATTCATCTTTGGGACGCGTACTCATCCCAAGGTCAGGAATATGGGATCCCAGAAGATCTCGCGCTCGACGGACTTGCCGAAATTGTTGAGGTCTTCTTTCCCATGCGGGTCAAGCGTGGCAATGTCACGCCGTTGCCGCAGACACTCGTGTTGGCTCCCAACGGCCAAACCACGACCTTTGAACTCACCACCAACATTCAAAATGACGGACCAAGAATCGTCATTCGTGGCCAAGCTGCCGATCTCCTGCTGCTCTTGTGGGGTCGCAAGCCGCTGGCGGAGTTGGAAATCGAGGGAGACCGAGCCTTGGCTGAGGAATTCTTGGCTCAGGGAGTGACTCCTTAAGCAAGGAGCCCGGCGCACTAAGGTTTTGCTGTGATTGATCCCAATATTTTGCGCACTGACCCTGACCGCATTCGCGAATCCCAGCGTCGTCGTGGCGAGAGTGTTGAAGTGGTTGATCAACTCATTGAGGCCGATGTTGCCAAGCGCGCAGCGATGCAGGAATTTGATGAACTGCGTAACCAGCAAAAGGTGCTTGGCAAGCAGATTGGCCCGTTGCAAGGTGCGTTGAAGAAGGCCACTGATGAGGCCGAGAAGGCCAAGGCTCAAGGCGAAGTCGATGCGCTCATGGCTCAGGCCAGCAAGCTTGCTGATGATGTGAAGGCAGCAGACGCACGAGCAAATGAAATCAGCGAAAAGGCTGATCAGTTGTGGCTGCAAATCAGCAACCTGGTGAATCTTGATTCACCAGTGGGTGGCGAAGAAGATTTCAAACTCGTTGAAGAAGTTGGCACGCCTCGCGATTTTTCCGCCGAAGGTTTTGAAGCACGCGATCACATTGAGATCGGTGAAATCCTCGACGCGATTGACACAGTGCGCGGCGCAAAGGTTTCAGGCTCACGCTTTTTCTATCTCAAGGGCATCGGTGCGCAGCTCGAGATCGCGCTGCTGAACCTTGCAATGCAGCAAGCAAGCGCCAACGGCTTTATTCCGATGATTACGCCAGCAATCGTGTTGCCGTCCGCAATGAAAGGCACCGGCTTCCTTGGTCAGGCTGCCGAAAATGTCTATCGCCTTGAAGAAGATGACATGTATCTCGTGGGCACCAGTGAAGTTCCACTCGCCGCCTATCACTCTGATGAAATTCTTGACGTGAACCAGTTGCCAATTCGCTACGCAGGCTGGAGCAGCTGCTTCCGCCGTGAAGCTGGAAGCTACGGCAAAGACACCAAGGGCATCATCCGCGTTCACCAGTTCGACAAGGTCGAAATGTTTGTGTTCACCACACCTGATGAAGCTGAAGCAGAACATGCGCGTTTGCTGCAATGGGAACGCGATTTCGTTGATGCTCTTGAACTTCCTTACCGCGTGGTCGATGTTGCCACTGGCGATCTTGGATCAAGTGCTGCACGCAAGTTCGATATCGAGGCCTGGATCCCTACGCAGGGCACCTACCGCGAAATCACCAGCACCTCGAACACCACCGAGTTCCAAGCTCGTCGCTTGAAGATTCGTATGCGCGATGGTGACAAGACTCAGCCTTTAGCCACCTTGAATGGCACCTTGTGCGCAATGCCGCGCATCATCGTTGCGATTCTTGAAAATCATCAGCAGGCTGACGGGTCCGTGCGTATCCCTAAGGCCTTGCAACCGTTCCTTGGTGGAAAGACTGTGTTCACCGCTCCTGCATAACTCGTTCAACTACCCGATGGAGAGTTCAGCATCATGACCCACTTTGATCCGGCTGCGCTCGACACCATTGAGTATCCGCAACTCATTGCGCTGGACATCGATGGCACCTTGGTTCCTCAAGATGGCGTGATTCGTCATCGAGTGATTGAAGCAATCAAGGCTGTTCAAGAGCGCGGTGTTGAAGTGGTGCTGGCAACGGGGCGTTCATTAAGCACCACGAGCCCGATCGCGCGAGCTGCTCGGCTTGATGGTTGGTTGGTCTGTTCCAACGGTGCAATCTTGGCAACCGTTGAACCAGAAACCGTGATCGAAGCCGTCACGTTCAAACCAAAAGACTTCATCGATCAAATGCTTCCGCTGCTTCCCGGTGCGATCTATTCCGTTGAAGATGCCTGGGGTGTGCTCAACACCAACGTGGCATTCCGCGGTGGCCCGCTTGGCATGGCTGTCCGTGAAATGCCTCTTGAACTGATTCGTGAACTTGATGCAGCGCGCTTAGTGGTGCGTAGCGAAGAACATCTGGAAGAAGGCCTTGGCCATATCGTCGAAGCCCTTGGCCTGCATGAAGTGCAGTTCGGTGTTGCCAAGGTGGCTTGGCTTGATATTGGTCCGAAAGATCTCAATAAGGCCTACATGCTCAAACAACTATGCACGCGTCTTGATCTCAACCCAACCCGCACGATTGCGATTGGCGATGGTGACAACGACATTCGCATGCTCGAATGGGCCGGCCTTGGCGTTGCAATGGGCACGGCCAGCGACGAAGTGCGCAGGTACGCCAATGCGATCACGCATGAAGAGCCTGGCGTTGGTGTAGCTGAAGTACTTGAAGCGGTTGCCAACCACGCGAAATAGCGCTTACAGCAGTGGATTTCGAACTCTGATTCCATCAAATTTTTCGAAACCACGATCTGCAGTCCAAATTTCCCGGACTTCATTTTCAATACAGATTGCAGCAATGCGTGCATCGTGAATTTTCCCACCTGAAATATCAGTTTGGGATGACATGTCCTCAAGCACTAACAAGTGCTGAGAAGTTTCATGCAGTGTTGTCGCAATCGGACTAGAAAGCCAGCCGTGGACCTGTCGCAACGCGAGTTCCATTGGCGTGGGTTCAGGGAAGAATTTCTTGTTTGTGACGACCGACAAAAATTCATGGACAACTGGCCAACACATTGCGACCTGCTCAACACCAGTAAGCGCACGCGAAATGGCATCCCTGGCTGCAAGATGCTGATCCATATCCGCACGGTGCGCATAAACCCAAAGATTCGTGTCAATCGCAATCATGTGGACCGGTCCATTGCCTCTTCGCGAATTTCAGTCCAACTCATGCCCTGAGCGACCTTGGACATACCTGACCCAGAAAAACACAGGCTGTAATCGGGTTCCCAAACCTGGGCTTGCGCATGGCGGGCAATTTCGCGTTGGAGGGCTACCTCCAGCACGGATTTGAGCGTGCAACCCTGCTCAACTGCAAGCTTTTTTGCTTCCATCAGAAGCGCATCTGGCAACTCAATGGTCGTCTTCATAGCCTAAGGATAACCCGCACCCATATTTATGGGTAATGATCCCAGAAGCCTGTGGATATCCTATTTTCATGAAAGATCCAGTCGCATTTTGTGCAATGAATCCCTCAACTCATCTTCACTAGCCACATCAAGCGCGTCAGCTAGGCAAGACGTGCCAACCATCTAGCGATGGCGCAGGGTGACCGTTACTTTTCGAGCAGCAGCAGAGGCGCCCGCCGGTTGAGTCGTTCCCTTATAGGTCACCACTCCAGCCACACCCAACTTGGCAAGGTATGCACTCACTGATTTCGCACGCGCGGTCGATAAAGCCAAGTCATTACCGTTGCTCTTTGATGACTGCACATAACCAATTGCAGTTCCCGCAACCACCGTTTTCGCACTCTTTGGCAACGCTAGCCGAATTTGCGTTTTCGCTTGAGTGGAAAGCACCGACGAAAACGGCGCGAAACTCACGACGAGTTTCTTCGATCGCAGCGGCTGAGTTGGCGCAACGGCCTCTTGAACAACTACACCTAATGAAAGTGAACGAATCTGCCCGTCTGTGGTGTAGCCATTAGCTTGGAGCGTGTGACGACCTGCTGGAATTCCTAATGGAATTTGCACGGCGCCATTGAACGCACCAGATGAATTGGTAAGTACATCGCCCAGATACACCGAGTTCGAGAACAGGAACAGCTTCACCGGAGTTTGTGCCATGAATCCTGTGCCTGTGGTCTTGGCGTAGCGATCTGATTCCAGAATCAGTGCTCCATCTGGCGTGAGACCAAGCGGCTGACCATTGCTACCTGCTCCTTCAAGCACCATCGTGAAACCGGGGCCAGAAACCTCAAGCGCCGTATTACTCACAATCGGTTGCACTCGAACCGTTTGTAGAACTCCATTGACCAACAACGTAGATCCACCTGTGGCAGGTGCCTGTGGAAGCACCAGAGGAACAATTGGTGGCAATGCTGGTGCCGACGGAGCAATTGTTGGAGATGTCGTTGAAGTACTTGAACCACCGCCACCATTACTTGGTGGCACATATGCCGTAGTTGCAAGCGTAAGTGCGGATGATGGGTAGGTGTAGGTAGTGCTTGAAATAACCATCGAGGCAACAACTCGCACGTAATAGGTTGTCGACACTGATAATCCAGTACACATTCCAGAAATACTTTGAGCAGAACCAGTGATTGGCGATGGTGATCCTGTCACCGTCGAAACCACGTTAGTAAATGCAGCATCGGTCGCGCATTCGAATAGCACTGGCGTGGAACTTGAACCAGGCGTCACTGTTGCGGTTGCAATAATTGTTGAAGACGTAGCCGTTCCCGTAGGCGTTGTCACAACAGGCAACACAGTTCCGTTTGGCAATGTTGTGAACGATTCAGTTGTTCCACAACCGTTTCCAGCAACACTCTTTGCGCATACGCGGTAGTAATACGTCGTTCCAGCACTCAATCCAGTGATTGATCCTGACACCGTTGATGTCGAATTTCCCGCGAGCGTGCTCGCACCACTCGATGACGTCAGTGCTGCAGTTGATCCGCCGCCGTTGGTAACGGTGCTTTGCGTTGCGCTATAGAAAACAGTTGGCACCGACGCAAGGAACTGCGGATTCACGCTTCCCGCAATGCTCACGGAAGAAGTTGTGACGCTCGAGGATCCAGTTGTCACGCCGATCGGCATCGCAGTAACCACTGCCATACCAGTTCCAAGTGAACCACCCCGGCTATGTGCGAAGGCTGCGCCCGAAACACCCAGCACGTTCGCACCGGAAGAACCAGTGACGGACGCAAATGACGAACCGCCACCACCACCGGCATCATTTCCACCGCCGCCACCGTAGAAGCCTCCACCACCGGCTCCACTGCCAGCCCAGTGAGCGGAGCCTGCACTTCCACCAACGCCAAGCACTCCACTTGTACCGAGTCCGCCACCGGCTCCACCAGCAATCGAGGTTCCTCCGCCGCCACCATTTGGGCTCGTCGTGCCGTTGCCACCATCACCGTTTACCGCAGCTCCGCCCGTTCCGCCACCCAGACCCCAGCCGATTTCACTGCTGCCGCCGCCACCGCCAGAAACAACAACTCGATCAGTCAACGCACAAGGTGAGCCCAGTGATGGATTTGCGCACGTGCGGATGTCTGATGCTCCGCCGCCACCACTGCCCTGCTTTCCGTAATCACCAAGAGTGCCGTCGCCTCCGCCATTCCACCCACCAGTAAGCGGGGCCGTTGGAGCGAACGGACTGTACGAAGTGCCTTGGCCACCAATATTGAACTGCAACGTTTGACTTGCCGTGACGGGCAAACGGCCATACACAACATCGCCCGCAGCGCCGCTAGCGCCGGCGTACAGGCGGACGGCGACTTCAGTCACACCTGCAGGTGTTGTGTAGAACTGCGGCGCACCGGTGTAAGCAATCGTTGCGTTTGTAATTGCACTTGGTGGGTCAATCACGATTGATCCATCACCTGCGACGTTTCCATCGGTGAATGATGCATTTGACGCGCCTGTTCCACCGGCCCATGAAACGCCGCCACCACCGCCGGCAACACCTTTAGGTGCATTGTCATTTTCACTAGTGCCACCGCCACCGCCACCGAAGTAGCCGCCGCCACCGCCGCCACCTGTTGCGTTTGCAACCCATCCGCCTACACCGCCAACAGCACTGCCACCAGCGCCTGCCGCGCCACTTGAAGTTGCGTTAGTTCCCGTGCCTGCTGCGCCGCCACTGCTGCCTGTCGCGGCTCCGCCGCCGGTTGCATTTCCTGCAGGGAAACCACTGATTGACCCTAAGTTGATTGCAATGCCAGCAGTTGGTGTTTGACCACCGTTGCCACCGATAGCTCCAGATGCTCCCGCCACACCTGAACTACCTCCGCCGCCGCCGGCACCTGCAACAACAACTCGCAGGTTTGCCGCGCACGACAATTCATAAGCGCAGGCGTTTTGACTTGGCGGGTTGAACGCTGGGCGACGAATATCAGTTGCACCGCCGCCAAGAACACCACCACCAGCACCATTGAAGGACTTACCTTGTCCACCAACATTGAGTTGCAACACTTCACCAGGATTCACGCTGAGATCGACCGTTACGGTCGCGCCAAGTCCGCCCGCTGCTGTTCCGGTGCCACCAGCGGCACCTTGCAGGGTGGCTGTGATCGAGGTAACGCCAGCGGGAACGACATAAATCTGGGGAGCACCTAGGTAAGAAAAGGTTTGGGTAGTTGCGGATGCAGGGCTCAATGGCGCGAACCCGATCAGAGCTGCAGCAAGTGAACCGACCACAGCAAATGAACCCATACGGAAGAAACGCATTCGGAAAACCCCTACCAAAATTAACGTGCGACTATTCCCAGTCTAAGTCGCTCAGGCGCGTTTATTCCCCACTCCACAGGCGCCTCCTGCAATCATCTCCGTACCGAGAACGCACCGACTTATCTCTGGGAGCTGTTCAAGCTGTCCAAGAGCACGGTTGATCAATTAGATTCACTTTTTGGTGAATGGCAGCTACTGCAAATAACCTCGCATCTCGCTGAACACGCGGTTAAATTACATTGATGCCAGGCAGCGCTTCGAGTAAGGCAATCGTCTCTTCAGCCTTGACGAAATTTTCAGATTGAGCAACATGCATTACATTCAGTGCCACATCATCTGGTTTTATTTCTAACATGATTTCAATGAGGTCTAGCGCCGTTGTTTCGACGTCTTGTAGCGAATCTGTCTGAGAAATTCCGACTCCATCCACATCTATCAGGAACATCTCGGCCTCCGGATAAACACGAACATCAAATAGTTGAGTCATGTGGTCGGACTTTCATGGAAATCAGTTGATCGGGGTTGGTTTATAGGGTCAATCATGATTCAAAGGTACTTAGTGACTATTGAAAAAGTCCAGACCGTGAAAATCATTAAGAGCCGAACTAATCCATGGGCCAACGCCTTCTTGGTGCGCGCGAAAGGAACGCGCAAATAGATATAGTTCAATCCTTCACGGATTAAGGCTCCAGCAGGGGGAAATATGGTTCGCAAGCGCTGGCGCATTAAGCGAACGATGGTTGTTCCAGCTCAATGGAACGGATCAGTTGAGCATTACTACCACTTCTTTTTCGGCTACTTCATGCCACTCGTGCTGTGGCAGGAAAAGACTGGTTCCCAGGAATTCACAGTTCGCGACTGCGGACCGATGAATCCTTGGTTCGACCTTCTGCGCGAAGAAACTGATCTTGAATTCATGCCACCAGGAGTAATGCTGCAGCGCGCTCTTACGCATCGTCAAGACATGCAAATCTTGCACGGTTGGGATGACCCTCTGCGATTTCATAAAAAGTCTCTCGAGCTTTTCTCTACAACGATTCTCAATCGCGTAGGTATCAATTCGCGAGCACAGAATCTGGGTGAAAAACGCATTACGGTGCTCGACCGGAGACCCAGCCCTGACTTCTTTCTCGCGGACAAGTCCGAAGTCCACGCTTCGGGCTCTAACTGGCGCTCGATGCCAAACACTGAGCGCATCGCGGAATCGCTAAGCCATCTGGGCAAAGTGACTCTTGTGGATTCAGCAGCGATGTCGCCTTGTGATCAGGTCCGACTTTTTGGTGAGACTGATGTGCTCGTGGCCCAGCATGGTGCAGGGCTTTCCAATATCGTCTGGCTCCCAAAGGGTGCAGCCGTGCTTGAAATTAAGCCACCACTTGCTCCTGTGATTAATGAAATCTTTGCGAACCTCGCTTCCGCGTGCGGGATTGATCATGGCTCGATTGACCAAGCTGACGAGCATGCAGAGGTGGACCCGAACGACGTAAGGATTGCGGTTGAATCCCTCCTCGAATCGCCCGGAACGCATGTCCCAACGATGTCCGGAAGACTTCCTATTCGAATCCTGCGTCAACTACCTCGCCGACTCTAGAGCCAGAAATACGCTTAAGTCGTGGCAAACAATCCGCTGAGGTGGCTAACAAATAAGTCGCTCATGATCGCTTTGATTCTCATCTGGTCAATTGCGATGCTGGGATTGGCTTTTAAAGTTGGAATTCAGCACGACTACGGCTACTACCTTATGCATTGGGATCTAGTTCGTGAGGGCACAAATCCTTGGACCCATAACAACACCTTCCCTCCGAATACCTACGGACCTGCATACAACGCTCTCGCGTACCTTGCTCCCATTCATCAACTCCTGCCGAAACTTGGGATGCTTGTTGTTTTCCTCATCGCAAATTTCTTGCTCGTTAAACGGTTGTATTTCACTCGTCCGGATTTGAGTCAATCACTGCTCTACCTCGTTCTGATTCCATTGAATTTTCTCGTCATCAGCGTCACCTCAGTGTTTGGTGACAACGACACATTAGTTGCAGCATTTGTTGCTTTCGCGATCCTGGCAAGATTCAGGAATCAGATGATTCTTGCCGGGGTCATGCTTGGAATTGCCGTGCTCTTGAAGTACTACCCGGCATTGCTGATTCCTTTCTTTTGTCTCAATAATCGTCGATTCGACTGGCGCCCAGCAATTTCGGCTGCAATAACAACAGCAATGGGTGGATTCATTGCTTGGGTGATTTGGGGCAGTGACTTTCTGTTTTCCCTTACATTTGGGGCTTCGCGAGAAGCCACGTACCTTTCACCAATATTCGCATTGAAGAATCATCCTGAGCTGATTACCCCGCGCATCGTTGAATTTCTCACAAACAACAACACTCTGATCGTGGTTTTGGTTGGAGTAGCAATGTTTTTAGTCGCGTACAAATTCCGATTCACGTGGCTCGAAGCCAGCGCAACAGGTCTATTCGCCTGCCTAATCGCCTACAAAGTTGGACATGCGCAGTACTACCTCGCTTGGATCATCGTGCTTGTTGCGCTCGTTATTCAGGGAGATAGAAGAAGCAAGTACCTTGTCTATGCATTCTTGCCGTTCGTAGCGTTATTAGAAATTTTTCAGTTCAGTTACTTCATTCGCATGAACGGGTTCTGGAAAACAGAATTAGGCCTTGACCAAAATGTAGGAATTGCGGTTTTCATTCTCGCAATCGCGACGCTCGTGTTTACTTTCTTCAGCAACGCTATGCGTGCAGCACGAGCGACTAAAACAGAAGCCGTGCACCTAGAAACTACTAGGCACTCAGCCCATCTTTAAAGGCCGCATCCAGCGCCTCACGCCAATCCCGCATCGGGCTCAAGCCAGCAGCAGTCCAGGCGTCGTGCCCAAGCACCGAATACGCAGGGCGCGGTGCGGGGCGAACAAAGGAACCCGAATCTGTTTCAAGCACGCGTGCCGGATCAGCACCAGCGCCAGCGAACACCGCTTGCGCAAACTCAAACCACGAGGCAACACCGCTGTTGGTGCCATGGAAAGTGCCTGCAGTTGGGCGCGCATCAATGAGTGCGATGAGTTGATGCGCGAGATCGCGCGCGTAGGTTGGTTGACCAACTTGATCAGTAACAACAGAAACCGTGTCGCGCTCAGCCATGAGTTTCAACATGGTCTTAGCAAAGTTATTGCCGTTAATGCCGTAGAGCCAAGCGGTACGCACGATGTAGTGCGAATCGGGAAGCGCAGTTTGAACAGCAACTTCACCAGCAAGCTTGGTGCGGCCATACGCAGTAAGAGGAGCAGGAACATCGGTTTCCAAGTAAGGAACAGCAGCATCGCCTGCAAACACGTAGTCAGTTGAAATCTGCACGAGCCACGCACCAGTCGAGGCACATGCAGAAGCGAGAAGCTCTGGCCCAACACCGTTAGCAAGGAGCGCTGCGGGCTCATTGGTTTCGGCATCGTCAACAGCAGTCCATGCAGCGCAGTTGATCACTACCGTCGGTTCAAAAAGTGAAAAAGCCGTTGCAATAGAACCACTTTGGGTGATGTCGATCCCTGGGCGATCAACACCCATCACTGGCGTGCCGCGCTCGCCGAGAATGGAAACGAGTTCCGAACCCAACTGCCCTTTTGAGCCAGTAACCAGAACGCGCATTACTTCAGCGCAGCCTTTGCCTTCAGCGGGCGCCACCAAGCTTCATTGGCCTTGTACCAAGCAACCGTTTCTGCAAGTCCATCTTCAAACTTGTGCTGTGGTTCATAACCCATCGCACGAAGCTTTGAATCATCAACGGAATAGCGACGATCGTGGCCCTTACGATCTTCAACAGGTTGCACACTTGACCAGTCAGCACCCATGGATGAAAGCACTTGTTCAGTGAGTTCTCGGTTGTTGAGTTCAAGGCCGCCACCAATGTTGTAGCTCTCGCCCGGTGCACCCTTTTCAACAACGAGTGCGATGCCGCGGCAGTGATCATCAACATGCAACCAGTCGCGCACATTCAAGCCATCGCCATACAACGGCACCTTGCCACCGTCGATCAAGTTGGTGACGAATAGCGGGATGACCTTTTCTGGGAACTGGAAAGGTCCGTAGTTGTTCGAGCAACGAGTTGACGAAATGTTCAAGCCATAGGTGACGTGATAGGCGCGCACCAACATTTCTGCTGCAGCTTTGGCTGCTGAATATGGTGAGTTAGGAATCAGCGGCTCTGCTTCAGTCCATGAACCTTCATCAATTGAGCCGTAGACCTCATCGGTGCCGATGTGCACGGTGCGCGGAATGTTGTGGCGCAAGCACGCATCAAACAGCGTCTGTGCTCCGACCACGTTGGTCACCAAGAAGGCCTGTGGGCCGGAAATCGAACGATCCACATGGGTTTCAGCCGCGAAGTTCACAACAACATCGTGACCAGGCAACACCTGATCGAGCAGTGCGCCATCACAGATGTCGCCTTGCACGAATGAGTAACGAGGATCGTCAGAAACAAAAGCGAGGTTTTCGAGGTTGCCCGCGTAGGTGAGCTTGTCGTACACCGTCACACCAGTGACGTCACCGCCGTATGAACCAGCAAGCAATTCACGCACAAAGTGTGAACCGATGAAGCCAGCAGCCCCAGTTACGAAATAGCGCACGTTAGTTCCCCTTCAACTTCTGCAACCACACTTCGGCTTCAGCAAAATCAGCATCAGTCACACCATCACGCAACACTGGCTCTTTGCCATCGTGGCGTGGGTATGAACCCAAGTAGCGAACATCAAGACACACGCGATGCAAACCCTTGAGTGCTTCCGCAACTCGCGCATCGTTGACGTGGCCTTCAATGTCAACACTGAAGTAGTAATCGCCCAGCACCTTGCGAGTGGGGCGTGACTCAATGCGCGTCATGTTGACGCCGCGCACGGCAAATTCATTCAGGATTGCAAGCAATGCGCCTGGCTGATCGTGGTGAATGTAAAGCGCAAGCGTGGTCTTGTCTGCACCAGTCGAAGGTGGAACAACTCCAGCGCGGGTAACCAGCACGAAGCGCGTGTGTGCATCAGAGGTGTCACCAATGTCTGTTGCCAACACATCAAGCTCATAGATTTCAGCAGCAATTTCCTGACACACCGCAGCGTCGTAATTGCGAGCTGAATCCAGTAAACCTTGCGCTGCACCAGCGGTTGAAAGTGCTGGCAGCACAACAACTTCTGGCAAATTCGCAGCCAACCAACCGCGCACTTGAGCTGCAGCATGGGGATGCGTAGCGATGCGAGCAATTGAGGCAAGTGACGTGCCACGTGGCGCAACAAGTGCGAACGTTACGGGCAGCACAACTTCGTCAATGATCACGAGTTCTGTGCCTGCTGAAAGTTCATCAAGGGTCAGCGGAACTGATCCTTCAACTGAATTTTCCATCGGTACGAGTGCTTGATCAGCGCCACCCGTTCGCACCAGATCAATTGCAGCTTGCACGGAGGCAGCAGGAATCAGCTCAGCACCAACAGCAGATGGCATTGAGCGAAGTGCGGCTTCGGCGAACGTGCCGCGAGGTCCTAGGAACGCTATGCGAGTCATGCTTCACCGCCTTTCTTTGCCAACTTCAAGCTTTCAGCTTCTTCTGGAGACAGTTCAATATCTGGCTTGCCGCCGTTGATGCCCTTGATGTAGGTGCGCGTTTCAGTGCGTCCATGGATCGAGGTGAGCACTAAGCCGTCGCCTGAGTCATCGAGCATTGCTGCCGAGAACGAGAAGCGACCGCCAAGGTCACCGAAGGCGTCATAGCGGACCACAGAAACATGGCGCAATGCTTGAGCAAGCTCCGAGCGCGTCTGCACGAGCAGGCGGTCAAGGTCACCGACCTCGTCGCGCAGATCGTGGAACTCAGAAATCGTGCGAGCCACCACGTCGACAAAGGTCTCGCGGCCTTCAGCTGCTTGGAGCAGGGCCAAAGAGCGGTGGATATGGGATAGGCGCACGAGGGCAAAGGCGCCAACACCCAAGCCAAGCACCCCCAAAATGAGGGCAACGATCACGAGGACGCTCATGGCACTCGTGTCGATATTCACCGCCAAAGCCTAAGGCCTGCGAGGAGTAATCCGCCCCTGAGGACCTCCCAACCGTGAATGGCCTCATTCATATCTAGAAATATCTTCGTTCTCACCGTATTTTGAGCCAATGCACCTGCACTCGGACTCAATTTCAGAGGAAACCGAATTCTGGTTAAGTCAGCCGGGCATTCTCGAATCGGTAGCCGAAGCAGCGTCGGATATCGCTGAATCTCGCAGCCTCAATGAGCATCAGGTCCGCCTGAGGTTCAATGTGCCGGCAGTTGAGCAACGGTGAGGCACCCGAATTCCGAAACAAACTAGGGTCTCACCTGTGACAAACGAGGCCTCATGCTGAACGTGGTAGCCAGCGAACCCATCGCCTTTGCCGATTTGGCCTCACGCTCGGGCATTTTCGCTATCGGCCTTTTCCTGGCTTTGACCACCTTCATCAGCATGATGCGCACCGTGATCGTGCCTCGGCCGCTGAAATCATCCCTCACTGGCTTAGTCATGGTGGCGGTCTACGGAGCTAGCCGCGGGCTCGCCGCAATGCGTCGCTCCTATCGCGGCCGAGACAAAGTCATGGCATGGACCGGCCCGGTCATGATCATGAGCATTTTGCTCGCTTGGCTTGTTGGTTTCCTCTTCGCCTACGCAATGTTGATTTATGGCATCAGCGGCATGCCTTTTGGTCAGGCTCTGCGTCAGTCAGGTTCCAGTTTGCTCACCCTGGGTTTCGCCGGAGGTAATGGCAGCGAGCAAACCGCGATCGATTTCATCGCAGCAACCACCGGACCGATTTTGATCGCCATGATGATCGGTTACCTGCCAACGATTTTCCAGACCTACCTCGATCGCGAAGTACTTGTCACGATGTTCAGCACCACAGCGGGTGAACCATCGTGGGGTCCTGAATATTTGGCTCGTTCTTCAATGGCCGGGACGACGTCAGAAATCGCATCGTATTTTCATCAGTGGTCCGAGTGGGCAGCAAAACTGAGACTTACACACTTGACCTACCCGACCTTGATTTATATTCGCGGCTCTCGCGCGCATCAGCATTACGTCACGTCATTGCTAGCTGCAATGGATGCAGCAGCACTGCACGTTTCTGTTTCGAATACTGAAGAGAATTCGTATGCCTATCGTTTGCTCTTGCAGGGTTCACAAACCTTTGAAGTGTTGTTTCTGGCAGCTGGGCCTCAGAAATTCACCAAGAGAATTCCGCTCCTGAGTAATTACCTGACAACCAAATCCGTGCATTCTCGGCCAGCCTTAGAGATTCCGGCATGGAATGACAATCGTCGATCAGTGCATGATGCTGCGGCTAAAGATGCAGCGCGTGGAATGACTGCCGCTCAAGCGCGTCAACTTGGTTTCGATCAAGCGAGAATTTCAACACTTACACGCGAACAATTTGATCATGCGCTTGCAATGTTGAAACAAGCTCACGTGTCAATCGCGCGTAGCGATGACGATGCGTGGGAAATGTTCAGTGAAATTCGTAAGCAATACGAATATCCCGCATATGGCTTGGCTTATAAGCTCGATGCAGTGCCTGCTCCATGGAGTGGACCACGCTTTAAGAAAACTCCCGTTGAATACCCAACGTCAGTTGTTGAAGTGCGCGCGACCATCACTGATCCTCAGCAACCAACAACTGAGAATCAGTAGATCGCTGCTAGCGAAGCGTTACTTGCTTCGTGGTGAGCAATGAGCGCGCACGGCGTTCTGCATCAGTCAGTGGCGCATCAATTGCAAGTGCTGCATTCAAGCGAGTAAGGAACGCAGCTGCAGGTGCTTCACAGGCTGCTGCACCAAATCCAAGCGGTAGATCCCACACGGGAACCACAATGCCGTGAGCACGGAACATGCCAACAAGCTTGGTGTCTTCACCAAGCGAAGATTCACCCGCAGCATCAAGACGAGCAAGTGCATTGAGCAACTGCTCTTCAGCAATTGGCATCGACCAACGAAGATGTTCCTTCTCGCCCATCTGGCACCAGTAAGCAGCATCAACGGATGAAAGTTTCAACGTTGGGTGCGCGTATGAGGAAGCGCGCTCGAGTGATTCGCGAACCTCATCGGTCATTTCTGCTTTATCGACCCAGAAGTCGAAGCCATCATGCACCTGAACATCCAATGGCGCCGACCCATCAATCAGGTCTTGTAAACGCAATGAACTTGTCGCATCGCGTGGAGCTTCAATCGGAGTACCTGGCTCAGCATCAAGGGCGGCAGCAAGTACCAGTGCTAAATCGCGGCTGGCATTGCCTGAAGAAGTGTTGACCTGCAGGCCCAGCAGGATTTCACCATCCATGCGCACTAAGCCTGGGTAGGCGTTGGGCAACACAGTTGCCAAAGTGACCTTGCGAGCACCTGCTGGAGCTCCTGTCGCCGACACTGCATCGGAACGCAACTTCAAGGAGGCTGTTGCCGAAGGCACGAGCTCGCGCAGCGCAACGATGTCGCACTCAGAAGCAAAGCCTTCAAAGGGGCGCGTGGTTTCGATGGTTTCCTCGACCTTGCCGTGGCAGGCCTTGTAACGACGACCTGAACCACATGGGCATGGCTCGCGCATTCCTACGACAGGCACAACCCCATCGGTAGCAACTGCCGCTGAACCTGCACGCACTTTTTTCTTAGCCATGCCGACAACCTTATTCGACGAGCGAGCGCACCATCGCCGGCTTATCGCTGATGATCGCGTCGACGCCCAACGACAAACACAATTCAGCCTGCGACGGCTCATTGACCGTCCAGACATGAACCTGCCCGCCTCGCGCGTGCATGGTCTCAACGAATTCAGGATGCAGAGCCAGCGATGCAATTGAGATTCCAGCAATTGATGAAGAACCGGGAAGTTCCCCTGTTAATCGACGTGCAGGAATCTTGTCCATCAAAAACACGGTGGGAACATCTGGAGCAATCACACCCATGCGTTGAACAGCGAAGCGGCTGAACGACATCATTCGAACGCGCGAAGAATTCAGTAATCCAAAGTGACGTAATTCGTCAACCAAACTCATTTCCACGTATTTACCAAAGCGCGTTGGATGTTTGGTTTCAATGGAAAATGAAATTGAGGAAGACGACTCAAGCATTGCTGCCAGCAATACCCGCAAGGTCAACACTGATGAACGTTCATCCAAAGAAGAAGTTCGCTGCCATTTCTCACTTTCCGGTGCTGAGAAATCAAAGTGCATCAGATCGTGCAGGCGCATTGCTGAAACGGAGCCGCGACCAGAACTCGTGCGACCGATCTCGCGATCGTGCACACACACCAAGGTGCCATCGGCTGTTAGGCGCACATCACATTCAATTGCGTCAGCACCTTCATCGACTGCGCGCAGGTAAGCCGCAAGTGAATGCTCGGGTTCGAATTCGTTTGAGCCTCGGTGGGCAACGACTAGTGGCGCCTTAAATTCGACGCCCGGTGTGATCACGAAGTAACTCTCTCACCACGAATCAGCGTTTTCTTATTTGCCTCTATTGCCAGTAAACGATCTTCTTCTGCCCACGCAAGATCCACGAGTTGATCGATCTCTTCCGCGAACTGGGCCCAGTAATTTAGAGCTGTGTCTAACTGCCCGGCCGATAGCGAGGTTGTTTCCAACACTCGCGAAAGCACTTCTTGATCTTCGCTCGCATCTGTCAGCGTTCGCGCTGCTCGTACAACCGATGCGACCTCCCAGATCTCTGGCCCGCCGACAAGTGCAGCCCTTCGACCCTGAACGCCATCCCGGAAATGCACCCCGGGGACCAAATCCATGCGAATGCCTTCATCAATGAGGCGATTCAGCGCAGCAGATCCGTTAAGCCCTTGATGTCGGGCAAGAAAGGATTCAAAGCGTTCCTCGATCACCGAATCAAGGCGAACTGAGCGTGGAGTAGCCATGACTACAATGTAGTCAGACGTAGGAATGAGCGCAAGACCTGTGCTTCACGCTGTGCGAAACAGAATCCCTTGATTCAACAGCCCTGCTGGATCCAACGCATCCTTGATTGCCTTCATGGCAGTGATTTCAGCAGCTGATCGCGTCAGGTGCAGCGAATCAACCTTCATGCGGCCAACTCCGTGCTCTGCAGAAATTGATCCGGAGTAGCGCGAGATCACCTCAAGAACCTGGTGATCGACTTCAACATCATCTGCTGCAGGGCCGATGAATTCCACATGGATATTGCCATCGGCGATGTGGCCAAAGAGCCCGTAGAACTCAACAGTTGGCGCATCACGCAACAAGGATCCAAGATCTGCCAACACTTCTTCCATGCGTGATAGCGGAACTGACACATCGAGTTTGTGGCAAATACCTTTCGCGCCATAGACCTCTGTCTGACGTTCGCGGAATTGCCATAAACGCGCTTGTTCACCAGCATCGAATGCCACCACTGCATCGTGTGAATCATTGAGCGGCAAACCTGAAGCATCACCACCATCAGCAACTTCAATGAAGGCCACCACCGGCCACGATGCTGCAAGTGGTGAAGGAATCCCCAACACTGATTCCATCAGTTCAATACCGATGGCATCAACCATTTCAGCTGCAATCAAATGTGAACCGCGAGCTGATGCAGACATCAACGCGAGTGCATCGCCATACGTTGCGCATCCGATCATTGCTAACGATGTTCGCGCATGCGGATGATGCAAGCGCAAGCGCACAGCGGTGATCACACCAAGCGTGCCTTCTGATCCACACAGCAATGAACCAAAATCAAAACCTGTGTTGTCTTTCAATAAGCCGTTGAGATGCGAAATCACGGTGCCATCTGCCAGCACCGCTTCAATGCCAACAACCTGCGCACGTGTCATGCCATAAGCAATGACGTTCACTCCGCCAGCGTTGGTGGCCACTGTGCCACCGATAGTTGCTGAATCACGTGCAGCCAGATCAACGCCATAGACCCAACCAGCTGCTGAGGCTGCATCTTGCACCGCGCTCAATAATGCGCCCGCCTCTGCAGTCAATTGCCCAGTGAGTTGATCAACTGGGCCAATCGAAGAAAGCCTGCGGGTAGAAAGAATCACTGGAGCCACGCCCGAGGAAGCAGGAACGGAGCCGCCTACGAGCCCGGTATTGCCGCCCTGCACCAACACTGGCTGGCCGGCAGCGAAACAAGCTGCCAACACCGCGGAAACTTCAAGCGTCGACGCGGGCCGAATCACCGCCACGCATGGCCCCGAATAGCGGCGGGTCCAATCGGTTACATAGGGGGCAACCAAGTCATCACCCACCAACACGTGGGTGGGTCCAACGATCCCTCGTAACGATTCGAGTAAGACCGAAGCGGCAGGCGCTGGAGTGGTGCTCACGGGGTTATCCTTGCCGACATGCGAGGGAAAACGATCGTCAGCACCGCCGTGGCTACTGCTGCGCTTATTGCGGGCGGTATCGCTGCGCCCCTCGCCGCCCATGCTGACCCAACTCCGGCCACTGGAGCCTTCAGCTTCACTACGGGCCCTGGCATCTTGAGCACCTGGGCTTATAACAATCTGCGTGTGACCACCAGCTTGCCTACGATCTCGGTTGCTAAGAACAACGGCACCCAAATCACTTCAGTATTCCCTGTGGTCGCTGTTGAAAAAACTGCGAACTTCACTGGTGGTCAAATTCGCATCACGAACACCAAGACCAATGACTACATCAACTGCTTGAACCCTGCTGTCGATGTTGCGGTGAAGGTTGTTGACTGCGTGATGGCGGACAAGACCAATAAGCGCATGTTCACAATCGCCAAGATCCGTTCGAGGAAAACCTTGAGCAGTGTCTACACCACCACCAACAGTTACACCGGCCTTGATCTGCGCATCATTGATCAGGCAACAGCTGACTGGATGAACACAAAGTTGAAGACCAATACCTTCAGCCCATCAGTGGTCTTTGCAACTGGTGAACTCACCGTTACCTACGGCAAGTAATCACCTCGACGCGCAATGTCGATCACCACAGCACAGCAGGCATCAACTCGAAACATCAAGCGGTTTCTTCCTGACCTGATTTCAGTTGCAGCCATTTGGATCGGTGTAACACTCCTGACCCAACGCTGGGCTGGGTTAGACACACCTGATTCTTCCTTTTACACAAGCCTTGGTGTATTCGGCAGCGAAGTCAGCGATCGTGCGTATGACAATTCATATTTCTGGACGCGGCTGGGAACTATTGCTCCAACGCATGTGCTTACATCGATCGCTGGCACTTGGGGCGGCTTCGCTATCTGGCATGCATTGCTGTTGTTGATGTTCATCGCTGGTGCCTACATCACCATCAAGAAGTTCTCGAACACTCAAACCGCGTCAATCCTCACAGCCTGCATCGCTTTGAGCAGTGTGCCCTTGAGTTATCTCGCGAATCCTTATCTCACCGGTGCCGTGCTTGCTGGCACGAGCGCACTCATCGCAACAGCAATGTTTGGGGGCAAGAAATCTGCAATCACAGCAGGTGTATTGCTTGGTTGGCTTGTCATGGTCAACCCACCAGGCGTATTGCTCGCCGGTGTGATCTGGCTCGTCGTCAAAATCCTCAGAAGCGCTCAGATTAAAGCGCAGGCGAAAGAAACTGCGAAATCAATCAGCATCGCTGCAATCGCAACCGCAATCACCTTCGTTGCATTCCTGGGCATCGGCAAAATCATCTTCCCCGAGCTCAATTGGGTCGGCGCATATCTCGATGCCCAAGGCATCAACTTAAGCAACTTCGCGAGTAAAGATCCTGTGTGGCTCAAAGACATCTCGCTGTTAGTGCCAGCAAGCATTCTGATCTTTGTTCTTGCAGTCTGGTTCAAAAACAAAAAGAGCCAAGCGGCTCAACTGGCCTTTGCTATCAGTTCAAGCAGCATCGCTTTCATGTTGGTGTTTTCACCGCTGATGGGTGGCATCGCTCTCGAAGCTCCGATGTATCAAGCAATGTTGTGGCCACCTGCACTCATTGCGCTCGCACTTGCTGTTGTCACCGTGATGCAATCAGGAAAAGATCAACTACAGAACCAAGACCAAGAAATCAATACCAAACCAGCCGGCTGGAACCTCACCACAATCATCACTGCAGCGGTAGCAGTCGTAATCATCGCAACCGCTGGCCATTCCACAGCGATCATTGGTTTACATCAGGGCTGGCTTATTGCTGCAGTAATCACAGTGATTGCGATCATCATCGCGCTTGTAACGAAGCGCAAGTTCGCAACCATCGCGGGCCTCATTGCAATCACTGTGCTCGTTGCCGGTGGCCAGTTGTTGCAGAATTCACGCGGCCCACTCGGGTTGTATTACTTAAGCCCATACAACTGGGCCTTCAATGACAACCCAATTTCCGAGAAGCTTCACACGGCTGTGAACACCCAAGAGTGGTTGTTGGCGAACACCAAAAACACCGACACCATCCTCACGTGGGTGCAAGGTGACTGGGTTGGTGGCGATCGCGAGCTCTATGTAGTCGCAGGCATGCAGCTGTGGGGTGAAAACCGCATTGGTTTATTCCCAGAACTTAATGATGATGATCGTGCACGCTTGAACGAGATCAAACCGACCGTGATCGCAATGTATGGGCAGTCACTCGATGGCATCCAGAGCTTCATGGGTGGCCTGCCACAAGCTTCGAACCCATCTGATCCAATGTGTTACGACTTCACCTGGCCAACCGCAACAATTCCGGTAGGCCACGCTTGCCTGACCCGACTGACTTGGACGAATGCATGAATGCACTGAAGAACATGACCTCACGCACCCGAACCACCGTTGAGGTCATGGCCACCGCACTCATCAGCTTCGTGATGTCGATGTTCGTGTTCTGGCCAAACCTCAAGGACATCAACGTGCCGTGGGGTGGTGGCGATATGACTGCCACCTATGTGAATGCCGAAGCCTGGAATTGGTGGAGTTACGGCGTCACGACGCATTTTGGTTTTCCGTATGGCATGAACCTGAATTACTTCCCAGGCCTGGACATCACCCAAAACACGTTCTCGCATCTGATCTCTGTTCTCACCGGCCATCCTTACATCGGCATAAATGTGCTGCTGATTGTCAGCTTCCCGTTAGTCGCAGTGATGGCGTACGCAGCAATTCGCATGATGGGGTTGAAGAGTTACCTCGCCATCGCGCTTGCCGTGAGTTTCACCTTCATCCCTTGGCACTGGGGTCGCGCCCTTGGTCACCTTTACCTCGCAACGCTTTATGGCGCAGTTGCCGGCGTGATTCTCGCTCTACTCGTTGGCTCTGGCCGCTTGCAAGGTTGGCTGAAAACCGAAGACAAGAAGCAACGCCGCAAATCCATTGCCCTGATCGTGGTGCTGGTGCTCACTGCAGCGTGGAGCGCGGTCTATTACGCCTTCTTCACCGCGCTCATGCTGCTTGCTGCCGTGCTGTGGCGAGTTTCGCAGGGCGACCGCACCAAACGATTAGTTGCTGGAGCGCTTCCACTTGCTGGCTTAGCAGTGGCAATGGTGATCGGGCTTCTTCCGTCAGTGATTAACCGAGCATCAAATCCTGATGTGACCAATCTTGGCCAGCGCGATCCGATGGACAGCGTTAAGTACGGCGGCGATCTTGCAATCAGCGTGCTGCCAGCTCCCTACAACTCACTTTTAAGTGGCTATAACAACTGGATCGGTGGGATGTTCTCCCAAGCTCCGGGTGAAGAACAAAACCTGATCACCAACTACGGCACCTGGATTACAAGCGCATGCTTAATCGTCTTCCTTATCGGTTTGGTGAATAACGCCCGCAAACGCAATCTGGGGCTAGCAACCAAACTTGATGCAACCCCTCGACCACCACTGACCTTCATCGCGTACCTACTCGTGCTCATGGTGTTGGTGTTTGGCCCGTGGAGTTTGAACTTCTTAATCGTGAATTGGTTCCTCACTCAGATTCGCGACTGGAATCGCCTGCTTCCGCTCATGCTGTTGCTGTTCATCCTCGGCGCAGCTGGTGCAATTGCAGGTAAGGATTGGACCAAGCGCGAATACGTCGCCATTCCAATCGCAGTGATCATCCTTGCCATCACGTTGATCGACAGTGTGCTGCCATGGAAACCGCTTTATGACGACGTGGCCCGCGGCGGTCGAGCCATTCACGATCAAGCCCAGCATTACGAAGCTGCAGTTAATGCAGCGATTCCAGAAAACTGCGGTGTGCTGCAACTGCCCATCATGATTTACCCAGAAAACGGCATCGCTGCTCCAAACTTGAACGACTACGAACACTTCACTGTTGGACTACTCAATGACAACAAGAGTTGGTCATACGGCGGCATGCGCGACACCATCGCCAGCACCTGGCAGCTCGATTACACCAATGGGATCAATGGCTTCCAGGTCCAAGATCTCAAAGACAAGGGCTTTTGTGCCGTGCACCTGGACACCCGAGGCTTTGAAGATCCGCAAGCCATCGAGACCCAATTGTCCACTTTGTTCGGAAAGCCGGTCGTCATTGATCTCGATGGCCGCTGGCAGCTTTACAAGATTGCGTAACAATCCTGAGACACGAACGAAGGTGCTCAAGAAAACATCGGTTAAGCACCTAGATTCCACGCAGCGCTGCTCAGATGCCGGCGGCTAGGACCGGGGGGTCCCTTCGACTGAAGGCGCGGATCTCCTCGTGGTCCAGACACCAGTGCTGATGCATAGTGCCCGCGCGAAACGTGCGCGCGCGAAAAGCGCTGTCACGCACCCCCTGGCATTCACAACGCTCCTGGCAGTTGCTGCTCTAACCGTCACGGTACTCAAAACTGGCATCGGTATTCACCCCGAATGGCATCGCTTTCTCGATGGTGCCGTTCACTGGCAAGACATCTCCCAATCACCACTGCTTGCCGAAGGTGATGCATCACTGAGATCAAATGTGGTGACAGCGTGGATGGCTGGAATGTTTGGACTCCAGTCACCACACCGGTATCTCGCGTTTTCGATGCTTCTTGCAGCAGTTGCAATCATTTTGCCAATTGCATTCGCGTACCGAAAAGAACACACGCAACGCGCGAAGCTCGCCTTCATCTTTGTTGCTGGTGGATCACTTGCACCGATCGCTCTGACCTGGATTGGCGGATATGACGCCATTTCTATCATTGCTCTGAGCACTGCCGTGATGGTGCGCAAACAATGGATTGCTCTCATTGCTTGGTTTGCTCTCGCCATAAATCACGCCCCAATTGCGATCTTTGCATTCATCGCTTGGGCACCCATCGCGCTGATCATGTGGAAATGGGATGCCACGATGCGCATCGTTACCGCAGGCGTTGCAGTGGTCGCTGGAAGCTTCGCGATGCATGCAATCACTCATGCTTGGGGTGGCAGCACCGATCGCTTCTCACTCTTTAAGTCAATCCCATTCGATGCACTCTGGCAGTGCTACGTCACGATGCTGCCACTCACGGTGTTTTCAGTTCTTGGCATCGGTTGGGTAGTGCTTGCCAACCGAAGTGTAAGAAACTCAACTGTCGGCAAAGCCCTCATCATCGAAAGCCTTGCGATCTCGTTTCTCATTCCACTGATTGCTATCGATGCAACGAGAATTGCCGGAATCATTGTGATCGCGCCGATCTTCACTTGGATAGCTCATGCGCACCTCAACAAAGCGGCTACAGTCCGTATCTGGCGAAACACCTGGCTGCTGGCAGTAATAGTGCCGGTGTTTCTCGTGTGGCAGGGAGCGATCTTGCATCCGGGCTGGGGGAATATTGATGTGGTGCAGCGTGCATTTGACGGTCAGGTCATTCGACCAAACTAATGATCGTTGTTCGTTAAGCGCGGCAATCCACGCTCGATGAGTCCGGTTTCAATTCCGCCCCAAAAATTCGTATGCGCAATCGTGTATGCCCGCTCTTTACCGGCGCGCTTCATCGCATCCAAACGAACAGAGTCGCCAAGGAGTTCCGATACCAACATTGGAAGCTGATCAACGGTTTCAAACTCCGCAAATTCCAGATCGCGTTCAAAAAATAGACGCGTGCGGTCGTGATCATCAGTGAGGAGCGCGGTTCCTGCCAATGTTGCTTCGAGTACACGGGTTTTGAGTTGTTCGAACGGACCAGCCGATGATCGCGAAAAGTTGATTGTCATATGGCTTCCGGCAAGGCCTGCCATGTAATCAAGCCACGATGGTTGATTTGTGCGTGAGGCCGCAAAGTCAGCGGTTTCATCAGACCGATGGGGATTAACTGCGACGCGAATTCCAGCTGCACGCAGTTGATCAAGCATTTCGACGCGATACGGGTAGAGCGCTCCAATGAATGAAACATCGTGTGTGACTTGAACAGATAAAAGTCGTTCTTCAACAAGTGCGAGCGACTGCCGTGACACAGGCATGTTCACGGGGCCAACTTCATTTCGGCCGCGTACGAGTTCACCATTCATTGGCATGCAGATATCTACTGCCATGAAATTTGGTGAGATTCGAGCAAGTAAACGACTTTTCGCGCGTATCCATTCAAATGCGGAATCAAACATCACTCCAAGAAGCACGCCGTCCCAGCGCGATGACATTGCTGTCCACCAGATATCCCATGTCCAAGCCGACTCTGAACTTCCAGGATCAGCCTCGATATGCGTGATGACATGCGTGGCACCCACATCGAAGATGTAGTCGGCAAGGCGCACATGCCATTGCGCCGAAGACTCGCCCTCAATCACCGAAAAGAATGACACGTGAGCTTGCCCAATGTTCTCGGCCAACGTTTGAGCTGCTTCGTAGTAGAAGTTACGAGTTCCAGCAGTGAAGGATTTATGCCCTTCACCCTCATAGGGCACCACAACAACGTGGGTTGGTCGCCCGAGATGCGAATTTCGCTCCGAAACCAATGGGCGGCCCATGAGTGGCGCATAAGAAGGCTCGGCCAATACCTGAGTAGCGAAGGTTGCTTGAGCTTTACGCCATTTACGCTGATGAAAATCCGGATCAGCCTTAAGAGCTAAGGCTCCTAGACGGGCACGCAGCGAAAGCTCTGGCCCGGAAGTCATAGAGCAACGCTACCGATAACACCTCATAGACTGCCCGCACCATGACGATTCACGGGCGGAATTCATCGGCTTTGCTCCGCAACCCCACATTCATCGTTTCCATCATCATTGCTGAGCTCATCACACTGGCAATAAGCATTGGCCCCCTTCTTGGTGCACCTTGGTGGAAAGGCTTTCGCGCGTATTTCTCCCACGATCAGCTTTCTTATGCCGCAATTGCCACCAATGTTTCACAGGGAAATTTTGCGACGGTTGAACCTCTGACGGAAACTGGCGTTTCGCACTACCCGAGCCTTTGGTATTGCGTCATCGGTAGCGTTTCTTGGCTCACACATATTCCTGTGTGGATTGTGTGGACTGTTCTGGGCATCGCAATTCTCAGTGCAGCAGTGCTTACTGTTGGAACCGTTGCCGCACGGGTCAGCGGAAAAGCTTGGGTTGCAGTTCTTCCAGCGCTTGCATTGCTTACCGGCACTGCTTCGTACTACACCGTGAACAACTGGTACACACCGTTAGATTCACACGCAGTCATTTGGGCACCGTATGCATCGCTGTTCACGCTCAATGGTGAAGTCGCCGGAATCAGCATCGCGGTTATAGCAATGGCGTTACTTGTGGATGCGTTGTTTAAGCAGGAAAACACCGAGAGTCATCGCACACCCAAAATTGAAATTTGGGTCAGTGCTTTGCTCATTGGTCTATTGGCAAACGTCCAGACGTATACCTTCTTTTCCATCACGTTAGTCATCGCCATCTTTGTTGCCGCGCGAGATCTCACGAAGCATCCTTCACGTGCCCGGATGTATCTCACCATCGTGCTCGGGTTTGTAGTTCTCTGGTTTGGTAAATCAATTTCCCAGATATTTGGGCCATTACCTTTGCTGGCATCGCTGTTTTTGAGCATGGCGCCGGTGCTCATCCCTGCGGCACTTCGGGCCAAACGCCTTGCTATTCCTGCATTACTCATCACGGCTCTCGCTGCAAGCCCCGAAGTTGTGCGCACAGCAATTGGTGTTGTGACAAAGGATCCGTTCCTTACCTACCGGGAAGCTTCAAGTACCAATCTTGGAATTTTGGAAATTGGAACGCTCGTTGCTACAACTACGTGGGTCTTGCTTTTCGTCGTTACGGGTCTTGGCTTATGGCGCGGTCGCCAAGCAGCGCTCAGCTCATTAGTGATCGCCTTGGCGCTGGGCTTCATCATCATGCCTGCCAACGACATCTGGGGTTTCAATCAAGAGCCGTATCGTTCGTGGATTCAGTTCGCCACGTTGAGTGCACTTCTACTCTCGATTCCGTTGGCGTGGGGAATTTCCCGTTTCACCTCGTTCAGCACTGAACACAAGGTTGTTTTCGCCATAACTGGAGTTCTCGCAATCACTTCTTGGGGACTCGGACTTCAAGATTTCAAAGGCTTTTGGGATTACGCAAAAGCCCAAGGGATCCACGTCCTCTCCGACTCCCAAGCTCAAGCGATCCAGGCCATCACGACGGGAACTCAGGGCTTGGTGCTTGGTTCCCAATGTATGGATCCACAGATCTTCAAGTTGATTGCGAAGAAGCCTGTTCCGTACTACAACCTTGGGCTTGCATGGCCTGCCAACAAGAAAAACATTGACACGTTCCGTGATCCATACGGCCGCCAACCAGACAACCCGCTCACGCTCAAGCTGGCAAATGTGAAATGGGTAGTAACGGACTCGTCCTGCGTAACTGATTGGAATTTCCCCACGGATCAGAGAGTCGTCCGCGCCAAGCAAGCGATTTATCAAGCCCAAGCGGACTTGGAGACGTTGACCCTCTGGAATGTGAATGTGAAATAGCAAGCCACGAGGTTAATTTATGTTCTGATCAAACGGGGGCACTTCGTTTCTCGACGAGAACTTAGACACCTTTCGCGTCAATTACTGCCTGCGGTGCTCGTCTGTCAAAAGAAGTGACTCGTAGACTACATACCTAGTCACCGAAGGATTCAGATGAAGGTCAAGCGTCTCGCGGAATTAAGTATTTTGCGGCTAAGTGTTGCACTGGCAACCACCTTTGCATTGTTTCTTCTGATTACGGGCGTATATCCCCTCGAAGCCACGCGACTTATTTTCGTTCTATGCATCCAGGTAGGTACAGGTGCTTTTGTTTGGAGCCGCTTAAGGCATCAGCATGCGGATAGCATCGAAGTTCTTGGTATGGGCTTAGTGCTCGGCCCAATTCTGTCCCTCGCATCAACTCTGGCTGTTCAAGTAATTTTCGGTGGTCTTTGGGGTTGGCCCATTCCTGCTGTTGTTAGTCTGATTATTTTTCTTATTACTCGAAGCCCTGTTAGTCCAAAACGAACTGAAGCGCTTCATCTCACTCGATCGTCAATTACTGCTCTTGCGGTAACTGGTGTTGCTGGCGTTATTTCACTCATACCGAATATCGCGAATTATCCATTGCGGTGGGTGGGGATTGAAGGCAATTACCACCCTGACATGTTGTTCTTTGAATCTCTTGGAACGTCCATGGCGAAATTCGGACCCTTCGACAGCATATTCATTCCTGGCGGAACAATTCGTTATCACTGGCTCATCTACGGTTGGGCGGGTGAGCTGTCTTCTACAACTTCAGCTTCACCATTCGTTGTCTTGAGCAGAGTTGTTCCTTTTCTTGCTATCGCCGCATCCTGCTTGATCGCAATTGCATGGGTGCGTCGACTCTCATCTGTCGTTTGGGCGCCTTCGCTTGCGGTCTTGCTGTTTATTTTTGGTGGATATGTTGGAGCGACAAACGGTGCCATATTCAATTTTGATTCCCCGTCGCAAGCACTATCGGCAGCTTGGCTACTCGGTGCAAGTTACGCACTGATACTCCTGCTCTCTGAACGGGTGGCCAGTCATGCGAGGCTTGGTGTCTGGATAGGGATCGTCACCGTTTTGTTTGCGTCCACCATCGGCGCGAAGGTCAGTGCCGGAGCTGTCGGAGTAGCTGGCGTTTGTCTTCTCGCACTGTACGCATTAATCAAAAAGCCATGGTGGTGGAAGCGTGCAGCCGTATCAGCATTCTGTGTCATAGTGTTTTCCACCGCCCTTTACCTCAAATTAGTTTCCGGTTCTGCAAGCCCTGGTGACCTCAAGTTTGGAACATTTCTTGATAGGGCTTCAACTGTTCAGGGGCTCAACCCATTTCCTGGTACAGCCGGTGTAATAGTCGGCACGCTAATCCTTCTCATTGCAATTTCTTTGCGTTGGGCTGGACTACTCTGGCTTATACGCAATGCAACAACTCGAACTTCGCCCTCGACGCTGTACGGCATGGCACTTGCTTTGACAGGGCTCGCTGCGGTGTTCTTTCTTAGCAGTGGACTCAACGAGACTTGGTTCGCTCTCGCAGCGTCAGCTCCCCTTATTGCGATTTCATCAGCAGGTGTGGCTGAAGCAATTCGCGAAAATACTCAGAATGACAGGCACAAGTTGCCGTTATTGCTGTCTGCCGCACTATTAGCAATTGGTGGATCCGTTGTTGTTTCCGCTTTCTGGATCACCGGCCCATCTGGGGGTGATCCGTGGGTCAGCACGCTTCGGTGGTTAGGCCCTCTTGCGGCTATCTTGATCGCGGTGCCTCTTTCAGCTCTGTGCGTGAGATTTCGAAGAAACTCTTTCACTAGGCGTGGAGCTGCGGTGGCTCTCAGTTTGTTAGTTTTGGTGGGGATCGCAGCTCAAGGAAGATTTCTGGGAATCGGTTCTGACAAGGTCGGCGTATTGCCTCTCATAAGTTATGAGTATTTCGGTTCGTTACTTCCATTTGTGAAATCCCAAGACACAGTGACTCCTGAGCAGTGGAGCGATCAACACGTGATTGCGGCAGATTGGCTGAAATCACATGCCACCTCTGAGGATCTCATCGCCACAAATATCAGTGCTGGATCGCTCGTACCTGCACTCACGGGGCTTCGAACGTATGCCTCAAGTGTTATTTATCAAGCAATGTACGGACCGCCTAAATTTACAGATGTTGTTCTGCAGCGGGAGAAAGAAGAATGGGGCTTTATCGACCAACCCAGCCCAACAACCTTCACGCCGCTTTGCCTCATGAATGCCAATTGGATATGGGTAGATCCAGAACGCACCCAAACACGAAATTGGGAACCATACGCTTCAGTCGCTTTTGAGAATTCGGATGCACTAATTCTAAAAATTAATTCCAGTAAATGCGGCTGAGTTAGCTTCCAATGGCGATGGTGCTCCGCCGGGCAGCAAGCACCGCAGTGATCATGAGGGTGAAACTCAGCCCCGCAACAATAGATGCGGCAATAATGCCAGCCAGGCTTGCAAGGAGAGTGTTCCACACAACGATTGAGCACACGGCAGTCAAGCCAAGCCCAATAACGCCAGCGAAAATTTTCTTACGGTTTGCAGTCGCCACCAAAAGTGACAACAGAGGTACACCAAGTAGCAAAAATGAAGCTTTGTAAGCCCAACCAAAGCCGCCGACGAGAACACTTGCGAGAAATAGACCACTTCCCGCGGCCCCCAGCATCGACAAATAGCCTGGAGCCGAATCAGAACGTCGGGTGTGCCCCAAGGCTAGAAAAACACCCCATACCACTGCGCACAGAGCTAGTAACAGAACCAATAGGTCGCCTACTTGTAGGTTGGCGGATGGGAATGTCGACCCAAACATTCTGGCGACAATCGGCGTTCTTCCCAGCACAACATAATCACCGATTTCGGTCATATTCGAGTTGGATTGCATGCTGAACTTGAAATTAGACCAGGTAACTAATAGGTAGAGGAGTGTTGCTACAAAATACCCAGCAACGACCGTCCACCCTTTGCGAAGTCGTAAAACTGGCAGGAGCATCAGCCCCATAGCGAATGGGTAATACTTCCAAGTGCCAACAATCCAAATAAACAATGCAACGACCGACCATGACCAGATCGATGGCCATCGTCGGACAATGATCACTGAGGCAATTGCCACCCAAATCAGGATCGCATCGATGTTGCCTCGTTCGAGCAAAAGCAACCACGGTGTGCCGAGTGCAGCAGCCATTAATGTGAGTTGGCCGAGTCCCGAGGACTGCTGAGCGAGCCAAACCAAGGCCAATGACGACACTGTCATCATGGCGACCCCAAGAGCCAAAACGTGAGTAAATGAGAAGGCATCGAAAGGTACGTATTGCAGCCAGAGCATTCCCGGCCCATAGATGGCTGCATCTTTGATGCAGCCATTGTTGTTTACGAAAACATTGAACCCCCACGAGTCGCAATCAATACTTCGCAACACAAGGGCAAGATCCCAGAATCGTTCAATACCTTGGGGGATTCGCAAACCGCGATAAAGCGTGGACGCCTGGCCAGCATTACCCCAGGTCAACACCGCCCAGGGAACAAAGGAAAAGAGTAAAGATGCGATTCCAATAAGCCACGGGAAAAATGCTCGAAACGATAGGTCAATCCGCTTGATCAACCCTGCAGCTGCCACAACCATGAAAAATACGGCTACCGCCGTAAACGCGGGAGGGATATTTCCTTGATTATCCGTTTCAGTTAGTGTGCAAAGCACGAATAAAAAAATTATGGCTGCTAACGCAAGAGTGAGCATTGATGCCACCCAGGTGACCCTGGCTACCGATAATCTGCCCATAAGCCGGGATACTAGCCCTGTGTTCCCTCTTGTATCGGTTGTCATTCCCGTTTTCAATGGAATGCCTCACTTGCGGGCTTTAACCGATTCAATCCTCGCCCAGACCTACTCCAACCTTGAAATCATTTTCAGCGAAGGGGGCGGATCAGATTCGTCCGCCGCCTATCTGAATGCACTTACGGATTCTCGAATCCGAATAATTCAACAACCAGCCGGAACTTCAGCTGCTGAAAACTGGACAGCATGCACCACCGCGGCAACAGGTAAGTACATCAAACTTGTTTGCCAGGATGATCTGTTAAGGGAAACCGCGATTGCAGATCAAGTGACCGACCTTGAAGCTTTTCCCGAGGCAGCAATGGCAGTCGCGCAACGCGACATAGTCGACGCAGACGGCAAGATCGTTTATCGCAATCGCGGCTGCTCTGGACTAAAACCAGGCCTAGTCGCTGGTGACCTAGTACTTAAGGCGATTTACCTCAAAGGCATGAATGTCGTTGGCGAGCCAGTTTCAGTCCTGTTTCGCCGTGAGGATCTACTCAAGGCAATGCCTTGGATAGGTACCAACCCATTAATGCTAGACGTTTCGTGTTACCACAAAGTGGCACAGGGCAGGCATCTCGTGATCCGCAAAGAATCCATAGGGGCATTTCGGGTGAGCGCAAGTTCTTGGTCGACCCGTCTTGCAACGGTGCAACTGCGCCAATTTCAACTTTGGCAGCAGGAATTTGCCTTAAGCACCCAGCCACCGCCCACCTCACTCGACAGATTACGAGCGAACACAAACGTTCGGATACAAACTCGATTACGACGAAGTGCCTACACCTTGCTACGCATGCGTGGATCTTTCCATCATGGTGGAACTCGTCAGACCTAAGAACTGAAGGTTCTACGGCGGTCTGATAGCACTTACCCTCTAGAATCCAATGGTGCCGTCATTGAGCGTGAGCGTAGTCATCCCCGTCTATCGAGGTGAGAAGACCCTGCCTTCGCTCATTGCCGAACTTGCTGAACTTACCGAGGTGCAACAAACTCCCGAAGGTAGGGCGTTTCATATCGGGGAAGTCCTCTTGGTTTGGGATCGTGGCCCAGGACTGAGCGATCAGACCATTCGACAGCTAGCTGACAAATATGCCTGGGTGAAACCGGTTTGGCTATCAAGAAACTTTGGCCAGCATGCCGCAACACTTGCAGGAATGACATCATCAGGTGGCGATTGGATCGTCACGATGGATGAAGACGGTCAACAAAACCCTGAATACATCGCCACCATGCTCGATATGGCTTACACCGATGGTGCTCAGTTGGTTTATGGAACTCCTACAAATCCACTGCCGCACAGCGCTCTACGCAATCTCGGGTCGAGAACTGCAAAACATCTATTTACCAATGTTTTAGCAGATTCCAAGTTCGCGGAATTCAACAGTTACCGTTTAATCCTTGGTGAAATTGGAAGATCAGTTGCTGCCTACACTGGTAACGGCGTGTACTTAGACGTTGCCCTGAGTTGGGTAGTCGCGGATGCAACGACGTGTCCAGTTGTCGGTCGTCAAGAAGGGCGCGAAGCCGCTAACTACAATTATCGGAGTTTGTTTTCGCACTTTGGCCGGCTCGTAATTTCCAGTGGCACAAAACCGCTTGCCATCGTAAGTTGGCTTGGCGTTCTGTTTGTAGCACTGGGCGGATTAGTGAGTATTTGGGTTCTTGCGCAACGGATCACAGGTGGTGTCCCGATTGCCGGATGGGCAAGTACCTTTGTCGCCCTTATGGTTATTGGCGGGGCCATACTCTTGAGTCTTGGAATTGTTGCCCAATACGTTGGCGCAGCAACAAATATGAGTTTAGGTAAACCGCTCTACGTTGTGGTGAGAGACCCTGCCGCGACTTTTGACCCCCGCTCAACTGAAACACCTGAAACCAATTGATTACTTGGACCATTGGTGCTGGTGGGCTCTTAGGGTCTTCTATTCGCCGCCAAGTCACGCACCACTTTCAATCTGTGCCCATTCCTTGGCGTGACGCAGAAGGCTCGCTTCGGGCAATTGAGCGTAATGCTCGGCTTTTCTCTGAACAGGCTGGGAACAACCCTTGGGCTGTCGTTTGGGCCGCTGGAAATGCAGCAAATGCATCGACTCAGTCTGAGGTGGCGAATGAACTGCGCACGTTCCAGGCAACCCTCAGTTCACTAAAAAACAATCTTCCAGTGGGAAATGGAGTCTTCTTTTTAAGCTCATCGGCTGGTGGCGTTTACGCCGGTTCAGATAGCGCGCCGTTCACAGATCGCTCTGTAACTAAACCTCTGAGCCCCTACGGTGAGCTCAAGCTCGCTCAAGAAGAACGTGCAACTCAAGAACTTCAAGGCATGTGCGCACTTGTCATCGGCCGTATTTCAAATCTATACGGCCCTGGGCAAAATCTCGACAAACTTCAAGGCCTTATCTCTCGACTGGCCTTAGCTGCAATCACAAAGCAAGTAGTCAATATGTTTGTCTCACTAGACACGCTTCGTGACTACATCTATGTCGATGATGCCGCTGCCGTGATTCTTGATTCGATGGGCAACGCACTTTGCGCCGAAACTTTGACTGCACGCACTGAAGTTATTGCTTCTGGACGTCCGGTATCACTCGGATATCTGATTCACCTCATGCAGGAAATTTCACGAACAAAAATTCCAGTCGCCTATGGTTCTCACGCAAGCGCGGCATCGCAGTCTCGGGACTTACGACTCATTCCAAGCCATCAACATGAGGTGGAGCATCTCATTAAAACGCCCTTGTCAGTTGGGACCAAAAGTGTTTATCTTGATGTGCTTGAGCGCTTCCAATACGTGAAATAGCCACTTGGCGAGCGTCACTGATTCTGGTTAATAACTGCCAGTTCTTCAGGAGTTTTTCCGGCAAACTTCGGATAACGCTGCAACAGACTGCGCATTGAATCCAGACCAATAACGTTGCTGTAATCATCTAGCAAAATTATTGGCTTATCCAGAGCTGACGCCGGCATCGCAGACAAGCCATCGTAAACATCCGACCATGCCGGTGTGTTGGTCAGCCATTCCCGGCGCAACCAATCAACGAGCGGTTGCGCATGGGTATCCTGCCCCGCAAGCCCAGCAAGAATTCGGGTACAGGAATATACCTGTTGAGGAGTTGAGGCTTGCGATTGCAAAATCGCTGACGGTACTTTTGCGCCATTGGGCAGGTACACGCATCCGACTGGGCTTGTCGCAATGGATTGCGTTTCCGCATTCCGAACATCCGCTGGCCACCAATAACTCAATGCATTACTTGAAGGATTCGGCGGGGACCACTGCTCTGGTCGCGTTGCAGCAATTGCTTTGGGAATCAGACCGTCAACTACGAGAAGGAAAAACACGGTAACAATTGCTGCCCACCGAAGTGGCGTCATGGATACAAGAGATGACGTGTCAATCAGTAATAACGCAAATGGAGTACAAACAGCGGTCACAACTATCGCGGCCATAAATGTAAATTTCAATGCCCCATAGTGTGGGCCGCCGCCGGTAGCCCAGGCGTCAAGAACCGTGATGAGAAGCGCCATACCTGCCAAGGCGATGATTGGCAGCAAACGGATATACAGGGAAGTTGATTGACCACCCGTTTGTCGACTTAAGAAAATCGATGCTCCCAGAACGGCTGTGCAAGCAAGAATTGCAAGGATCGGACCGGTTTGATCAGTTCCGCCAGATGCCGAAAACAACGTCGAATCGGCAAGGCCAGCTGATACCGAAGCAACAACAGCCCCCACTCCTCCGGCTGATTCTCCTGAAGCAGTTGGAGCGCTTCCTTGCACCACAAATGAAACTGAACTCCATAACGGTTGCCAAGTGCAGATTGCTACAAACAGCCACAGAAATATTCCTATGTAATCCCGCGTTGCTGCGAATCGAGCTTGTCGAACGAGGTACACCAATGTGCCCAAAAGCAAAATGCCCGCGAGAACGTTCAATGGGAACCAAACGGTCATCGCAACAATCATGATCAACGTTGTCATCAACAACGCTCGAGGAACTGAAACGCGGCTCATGAAAGTGGCTGCCCAAAGAGTCGCCACAAGCACCACGAACTGAAATGTCAGGTGTCCATACCCCGTAGCCACGAGATTCGCGGCAGCGACCACCAGCGCCGCCAGCCAGATGAATGGTGCAGGAATCCTGATTCGTTCGCCTGTTCCTTGAAGGCGCAGCCGGGCTTGTGTAAGCGGTGCCAATACGAGCGGTGCGAGAATCACCATGAAGTACTCGCCAAACACCACGGTGTTCGCGGCTACTGCGACTTGGTTGTACCCGCCAAATGCAGCACGTGAGACCGCGCCCATAGCGGTCGCAACAAAAACCATTACCATCGCAAGCGGTCCACCCATGGGAACTGCTTGCCAAATTGGTTGGCCGCTCGCGAACTGAGAAGTGAAGTCAAGCCACTTTGCATTGTCTTCGGCTTGGTTGTGGCCCATAAGGAAACTCACGGGATGCAGATATGCGGGTTCTTTTGTCCAAAAGACGGTAACTAAAAAGAAGAACCCGACTAAGAGCGCGAATGGCAAAAGAACGGCTAATGCCTGATATTTCAGTTCCCAAGGATTCTTAGCCCTACGCCGTAAGAACGCAACGGCTGCTGGTCCCGCTAGACCAATGAGTAGGAGGACCTGAAGTTCTGTTTTATTCCAGTTATGCCCGAGCGCAACTCCGAGATTCATGACAGCGCCGGCGAAGGTTATTCCCGTAACAATTGAAATTACCCACCAAGCCACACTGCGACACCACAGCAGGGTCAACCCGGCAAATGCCAGATATGCGGCAAGGAATGCGAACTCCACGGGTAAATCCTCTCTCAGGAAAACGTTTCTGAGGAACGACTCCCCTCAAGAGACCATTTAAGCACCCTGCCTGTGAGCTCGATACAGTTCCCGAGAGCTGTAGGGCTTTGAAAGACTTTATCTTGAAACATCCTCGCTAGAGAAGTTTGTCTCTTTGCCGACACTGCTCGCATGGCTTAACGGTGCTACATCGAAGGCCGCCTACGGAAAATGCAGTGCAGTTAGTCGCCTAAAGAAATGCGGTGCTTAGGGATTTTATTTCCGCAAGTCGGTGCCACGGAAATCTGCGAGTTTTTCCCAACTGTCACGCACCCACTTACTTTCTATGTCAGCAATCCCAGGTTCAGGTGCTGCCCCGCTATTCCATGCATGCTCCCGGGAGATCCATGTGCCTGTCATTGTTACAACCGTGGATCCTGCACAAACTAGACTCAAAATTCCTGCAATAAGTAGCGTGATAACTGGGGCAGCACTCTGCTGCATCCGACCACACCCGGCGCCTAGCGCTACTCCTGCGCAGCAGAGCCCGAACCACGATATTTCACGCACTTGAACCTGATGCCAAAATGCCTCATAAGCAAAGGCCTCGGAAACTGAATTTACTATTGCCAGCATCAGAGAGAAACCCAGAAAACCAAGTGCGCTCAATGAAAGTCGCCGAATTGCAAATGTGTATCCGAGCCAACTCAACAATAGAGAAAACAAACCAGTCAGACCTAAAACGATTAATGCGCCAGGGTTTATGAAACTACTAATCCAGAGTTCCACACCGACTGGAATTATTTTGAACTCAGCTAGGACAAAATCTAAAGTGAAGTTCGGGTTTGGAAGGAGAGAAGATCGCATTTCAACACCAGGGGCGTTGTGTGCGATGAATGTTCCTACGAATGCCCCCCCCCCACAACAGAACCCAAGAATTTCGCTTACTTTTTCCAAGAGGGTGGCCTATTAAGACACATAAAAGACCAAGTATCGGTACGAATACAAGAGTTGCAACTGCCATAACCGGACCGGTAAACCCTATGAATAAACCAAGAACGCCGTAACCCAAAATTACAACGCGTGAGAGATTCATGCGAGTCTCCACTAGGCAGTATGCTCCCACTGCGATTGCTATCGGTACAACATATTGTGCATTTAGGGTTTGCCACATTGTAATTCCAGCGGCTAACGAAACCTCTCTTGAGCCGCCCGTGCCAAAAGCTTGCGGGCCCCACCAATAAGCCCACCAAGCAAGCGCTATCGGCCCCGCAAAAATGAGAACCGCTCTCCACGTGCTTCGCTGGCTGGCTCCACGGGTAAGTGACACTCGAGAGGTTATGAGTGTTAAAGCTACTGCTACCACTAAAGCAAGACTGACTGCAAAAGGGACGGCCGATGCAATCCCCCAAGGTAATCCGATCAACGGTAGACCAACTAAAATCACGTTTGACATCCAAGCGACGAGGTCACCAGACCAAAAATTCCAATAATGTTGGATTGCGTTTAACGGCCCTTGCAACGAAGCCGCTGCTATCGTGTAATCATCCGCAATTGGTCTTAAAGATTTCGCACTTAAGATTCCATAAAACACAATTCCGTAAGCAATCGCTGTCAATGATGCAACGCCTGCTCTAGTGATTTTTCGACTAGCGTTCACCGATACTGAATCACTGCTAGTTAATTTCGTGCTTGGGTTTGCGGCAGCATCGTGATCTTCAACCATCTCAATTTCCTCGCATGGGCATTTGTTTAAAACTCACTTGGCTACAAGCAACTTTTACTCGGAAAACTTCAAGATAGACTTGATTTATGTGAACCTTTAAAGACCCAACATTTAGCACTAAAACTCATCTCCCCCTATAGCGACTCGATTATAGAATGACGTCATCAGTTACTTACTGCAACTTGCACAAGGTCTGCCGCTTACTCATGCATTCACACAATAGATTTCGAATCTTAATCGCAATTTCGAACGCGTGCAGTTGATGAAATTGTGCGTGTGGAAACTGGGTCAATATGTTGAACGAGTTTGACTAGTGTTGCTCTTTTCGATTAATGCCTGCTCCCGTGACTGCCGATTAACCCAAAAATGGCGGCATGGTGACATCGCCTTCCGCAGTGATGCCTTCCCGCTTAAGAACCTTGACGACAGTTCGCCACAAAATCTTCAAATCAAGCAGGAATGCGCAATTTTCCACGTACCAAACATCCAGCTCAAATCTCTTTTCCCAACTCAAGGAATTGCGCCCGTTGATCTGAGCCCAGCCAGTCAAACCAGGCCGAACATCGTGTCTGTGAGCCTGTGACGACGAATAGAGGGGCAAATATTCGACAAGCAACGGGCGAGGGCCGACGAAACTCATATCGCCTCTCCAAATATTCCAGAGTTCCGGTAGCTCATCCAAACTCGATGATCGAAGTTTCATTCCAAACGGGGTGAGCCGCTCAGCATCTGTGAGCGAGCTCTGAGGGTCCGCATGCACCATTGTTCGGAACTTTCTCAACTCAAACACTTGCCCACGAAGCCCTGGGCGCAATTGACGAAAGATAGTTGGTCGACCCAAATTCTTCGCAACTCGAAACTGAACAAGGAAGAACACGGGAGACAAAAGAATCATCAGTAGGCTTGAAAAAAATAGATCACATATGCGCTTTATGAAAACACGATAAAAACGATTCAAGACTCTAGGCATTCAATGACGAGCGAGGCGACTCGCTCAATATCTCGACTGTCAAGTCCGGTACCTGATGGAAGACATAGCCCATTTTCAAACAACTCATCGCCGATCCCCGTCAAAAATTTTGGGTTGCTCGCAAATACTGGTTGCCGATGCATCGGTTTCCATATTGGCCTCGACTCAACATTGTTGGACTCTAAGAATTCACGCACTCGTGTGGGCGCATTAGGAAAAACCGAGAGATCGAAACGCACCACTGTGAGCCATGCATTCGATGTGCCCCAAGACGGATCTTGCTGAATTTCCATGCCGGGCATACACGCGAATAAGTCCCGATACATTTCTCGCGTCGAACGGCGTGTTTCCACTTCTCTTGGTACTCGTCGAAGTTGAGAACGGCCAAGAGCCGCCAATATATTGCTTAGGCGATAGTTGTAACCGATTTCGGTGTGTTCATACCAAGGATTGTCAGAACGAGCCTGTGTCGACCAATATCTAACCTTCGCAGCAAATTCATCATCATCGGTCACGAGCATCCCACCACCTGAAGTCGTGATGAGCTTGTTTCCGTTAAATGAAAGAACTCCCGCTCGTCCATAAGAACCAAGGCGCGCACCACCCAGCGAAGCACCCAAGCCCTCTGCGGCATCTTCAAGGACGGGGACGCCGTGTCGTTCGCAAACCGTTAATATTTGCAGGTAATTACATGGTGTTCCATAGAGATCGACTGGGATAACCGCAGAAACTTTCTTTCCAGATTTCGCCAGCTCGGTCAAAACTTCGTCGAGAAGAATGGGATCAAGATTCCATGATTCTTGGTCAACATCGACGAAAACAGGTATGGCACCTAGGTACGTCACGGCGAAAGCCGTAGCCGCGAATGTCATTGTTGGAACGATCACGTAGTCGCCTGACTTGACGCCCAAGTACTTCAAACCAAGGTGCAAAGCAGCTGTTCCAGAACTGAGTCCGACTGCATGCTTCACGCCAATAAATTCGGCAATATCCGACTCGAATCCTGAAAGTTCCGGACCAACAGGTGCTAGCCACCCAGATTCAAGTGCTCGAGTAACGCTGGCGATGTCCTCAGGAAGAGCTCTCGGCGCCGATAAGTAGACGCGCTCATCCGCAGGACTCATGTAGACAGCATATTCAAGGTTGTCGATAGAGGTCGTTAAGTCATAGCCTTGAATCACTATCCTTAGGAAATGCGAAAGGTCTTGTTCGGGGTCACAATTCCTCTGACAGCCAATGCGTTTCTCACTGGTCAAATGCAACTTCTCGTCAATGAAGGCTGGGAAGTCCACCTAGCCACTTCCCTTGATTCAGGGTTCGACACCCTGCAAGAAATACCGGGTGTCTCAGTTCACGCCGTACCAATGCGAAGAGAACCAAGCATCACCGCCGACTTACGCGGCTTGTACTCATGGATTCGCCTTTTAAAACTTGTGCAGCCAGATGTAACTGTCGTGAGCACGCCAAAAGCTGGGCTCCTCGGAAGTATCGCTGCTCGACTTTGTCGCGTGCCGACAAGGGTTTATCACATCCGGGGATTAAGGGCTGAGGGCCTGAAAGGTTCATTGCGCTTCATCAGTATTCGATCTGAGAAACTCGCGATTAAGTGGTCAACAAATATTCTCTCGGATAGCAATTCGCTCACTGAATTGCTCGAGACGGAGGGATTGCTCAAATCTAAGCAAGCAGTCGTCTTGGGTTTAGGTAGTGCCTGTGGCGTGGATACAAGCTATTTCCGGCCACCGAGTAGTGAAGAAAAAGAGTTGGCTCGTGTTGCCGCTGGATTCACACAGCGCGACATAGTCGTGATGTACCTCGGACGTCTCGCCGTTGATAAAGGCATCAAAGACTTGGCTAATGCGATGCAAAGTGCATCTGCTTCAAACACAAACCTAAAACTCGAAATTGTTGGACCCGAAGAGCAGTCAGATAAATTCGCACTCGAATCGACCCTTCAACTTTTCGACTCTCAGCCTTGGGCTCACATCTACGGGCCTGTTGATGATCCAAGGAGCCTGCTGTGGGCAGCGGATATTTTTTGCCTCCCGAGTTACAGAGAAGGTTTTCCGATCTCTGTCCTTGAAGCTCAAGCATGCGGGCTCCCGGTGATCACCACGAAGGTAACCGGATGTTCAGACTCAATTGTCGACAACACCACTGGAATATTGGTCGAAGCAAAGTCACCAGAATCCCTAGCCAAAGCAATTCTTGAGATGAGTAGCGACCTTGAACTGCGGGAGAGATTGGGAACGAACGGCGCAGTATGGGTAAAGGAAAACTTTGATTGCTCATTAGTTGAACAACGATTTAGTGACTATTTAAATAGAATTACAAATTGAATACACTGACAAAATAGCGTCCATCCAAGCCAGAGGAGCAAGCCATTACACGCCACGGGGTAGTCATTTTTGGCGCTGGTGGTCACGCGACGAGCTTGGCTGAAACTGTCACTGCGTCTGGTTACACAATTACCGGCTTTATTGATGAATCCGGAGAAACGCACGAACTGCTTGGTTACCCAGTTGTCAATAACTTTCCGAACGATCACATAAGAAATGGTGGGCTCGTTGCCATTGGTATTGGTGACAATTACCAACGCGAAGTCATTTGGAACAGACTTTTACTCACTATTCCGATTGAACAATTTCCCTGCTTTATTCATCCCTCTGCGTCAATTTCTCGATTCGCCACAATTGACCAAGGAACGGTCGTATTACAAAATGCCGTGGTTGGCAGTAATGCTCGTATCGGCCAGGGATGTCTTATCAATAGTGCGGCTGTCGTTGAACATGATTGCATGTTAGAAAACTTTGCTTCTATCGCGCCAAATGCAACTCTTGGTGGGAACGTGCACATTGGCGCAAGAACCGCGATTTCGATTGGTGCAACTGTTAAGCATGGCATTTCAATCGGCAAAGACACAGTCATCGGAGCTCAGAGTTACGTTCATCAAGACATTCCCGAGCTGACCGTGGCGTTTGGAATTCCCGCATCAAAAAATTCTGCTAGAAAGCCCGGCGATGATTATTTGGTTTAGTTGTCCCACAAGATAGACAGTCGCTATTCGCGCGTAAGGTGTGGCGCGCTCAATACCGCGACGGAGAATGCTGATTGTGGCCTCTCCATGAGAGACTCACTACCGTGTCCCACGAACCAAGAACTGTTTTGCCGACTGTCGATATCAATTCAGTCGGAGTAGTAACAGTAGCCACGAATCGCTATCTCGAATATTGGCGTGACATGGCAATGAGTGCTGATGAACATTTGTTCACAGATCGAACGGTTGTCCTCCACGTCTTTACGGACCGCGAAGATGAAGTACGAGGGATGGCTGGCGATTTCAATCGAGTCACAGTCAACCCAATATCAATCGAAGCGCTTAAATGGCCAGAAGCCACCTTGCTGAGGTATTCACTCATTGATGAGCATCGATCTGATATGGATCAGGATTTGCTCATACATCTTGATGCCGACATGCGCATTGTCGCGGACATTGGAGATGACCTGCACCCAAATGATTGGCCCGGCGGCTTAGCGCTGGTTCGACACCCCGGCTTTTGGCGTCCGAATTGGCCACACAGGCTTTCGCTCTACGCTCGGAACCCGCGTCTAGCTACGCAAGATGCGATCTTGCGGGCGCAATCCGGTTCCCGGGGCGCATGGGAGCAACGTCCAGAGTCGCGAGCGTACGTCCCACGTAACGAGAGGCGGGTGTATGTATGCGGAGGCACCTGGATGGGGCTACGTGATCCGTTTCTCTCCATGGTCCATGAACTTTCCGAGCGCACCAAAGCCGATTTGATTGAAGGAACGATTGCGGTTTGGCACGATGAAAGTCACATGAATTGGTACTCCTCTCAACATCCAACTGCATTATTGAGCAGTGAATATTGCTTCGCCCAGGGATTCGCCAACTTGGCCGGACTCGATCCTAAAATCCTCGCTGTGGATAAGGGCGATGAGCGAACTCGCTAATGTCACGAGGTCAGGAATCACTGCCAAACTCTCCGGCGGTCTCGGTAACCAGTTGTTTGAATACGCTGCTGCGCGCGGGGTCGCCGCTAGGCTCAAATGCCCAGTGTTTCTAGACACCTCTGAACTATCCAGAGTTGGCCCCGAAGATACTTCACGTGAGTTTGAGCTTTCGTGGCTTGTAGATGCGACACAAGTGATCGACCTCGGTTACTCGAGCGTTGGTCGGATACGTGCCGCTGTAGGACGGCGAGTTCCTGCACTGTTACCGCGCGACACTTTCAAGGAGCGAGGGTTCGAGTACGACTCTCGCATCACACAGGTTCGAGTGGGCGCGGTCTTGTCGGGCTACTTCCAATCTCCTCGCTATTTTGAAAACATCGCGGGTGAACTTCGTCGAGATATACAGGTCCACATTCCCCATTCCTTATGGCGTACTCAAACAAGCGAAAAACTTGACGCCCTAGGCCCATGGATAGCGCTGCATGTTCGCCGAGGCGACTACATGGAGGCACGAAACTCCGCCTTTCACGGATTGCTCATGAGGCCCTATTACGAACGTGCGATCCAATCCCTGAACGATCGCGGTGTCGCGGGAAGAATTGTCATTTTCTCGGACGACCCGCCTGAAGCAATCAGAATGCTTGGCCCAATAGCTGTTGACGCCCTCGTAGTGGAGCCTGCAAATGAGGCCGATGCCGCCGAGAGTATTGCTTTAATGTCTAAAGCAACTGCGGTAATTACCGCAAATAGTTCGTTCAGTTGGTGGGCTGCCTGGCTTGGCGACCCGGACGAGACTGTCGTTATTTGCCCGACTCCATGGCTGCGAAATTCTGGACTTGACGAACGTGATTTGCGCCCATCGTCATGGATCTCCATAGACGCAGGATTCGAGGAGTCATGATTGAATCCGCAGGAGTTTGCCAAGACGAAGCTGCACCTGTTTATGCTGGTTCTTTAGAGCGATGTACATCGGAGCATCCATGATCCCCTTCAATCGACCCTCGTTTCACGGAAACGAACGGGCCTACCTCGAGCAGGCCATTGGGAATGGTTCCATCTCCGGTAACGGCGAGTTCACCAAAATGGCGGAATCTGCGCTGTCGAAAATGCACTCAGGCGCAACCGCTTTACTAACAACTAACTGCACGCACGCACTCGAACTCAGTGCTCGCCTACTGAACCTTCAACCTGACGATGAAGTAATCGTGCCGTCGTATACCTTCGTTTCTACAGCAAGTGCATTTATGTGGAACGGTGCGAAGCCGGTCTTTGCCGACAGTCGCGCCGATACTCTTAATGTTGATCCAAGCGACGTCGCAAGACTCATCACTGCCCGAACAAAGGCGATCTGCGTCGTGCACTACGCGGGTGTTGGTGCGGATCCGGATGCATTTCAGCAGCTCGCAGTCGATCATGGAATCACTCTCATCGAGGACAATGCGCACGGACTCGGCGGTCACTTCGACGGGCGTACCTTAGGGACCTTCGGTGCCATGTCAACGCTTAGCTTTCACGAGACTAAAAACCTGACTTGCGGCGAAGGTGGTGCACTCATCCTCAATGATCCGTCGTTGGTCGAACGAGCTGAGATTCTGAGAGAAAAAGGCACGAATCGTGCGCGCTTCCTGCGAGGGCAGGTCGATAAGTACACCTGGGCTGACGTTGGCTCAAGCTGGGTGATGTCCGACATGCTCGCGGCAACACTGGTCGGACAGCTCGAGCGGTTTGACGAGATCCAAGCCGAGCGAATGCGTCTTTGGCTCCAGTACCAAGAGGAACTTGCAGAGTGGGCTGACCAAGTAGGTGTGACCTTGCCGCAGGTCCCAGAACTAGCCGACCACACAGCACATATGTTCTACTTGCGCTTCAAGTCGCGACATGCGCGCGATGACTTCATCGCTCACATGCGTGAGCGTGACGTACTTACTGTCTTCCACTATCAAGCGTTGCACGAATCACCCGTTGGCTTAAGCCTGCAAGAAGGGCATTCCTGTCCGGTTGCCTCGGATGCTTCACAGACCCTGGTGCGTCTTCCACTGTTCTACGACCTCGGAGATGACGCTCAACGCACTGTGATTCGGGCTGCAACATCATTCACGAACACATGAGCTCGCAAATCGAACCTGTCTCTGTCGACGTGCTAATGCCAACTAGGGTCCCGGCACCTTGGCTGACTGAGACTCTCGATGGCCTGGTTGCACAAGTGGACTGCAACTGGCGACTGATTGCCGTGGTCCATGGGGATGCAAGCATGCTCACGCCGTTAATTCTTTCCAAGGTTCCCAATGCAGTGATAGTGCCAATGCCCCCCGAAGCCAAACTTCAAGACCTGCTCAATGCAGGCCTAGAAGTATGTTCCGCGCCATATGTTGCGCGACAGGACCACGACGACATCCCGGAACCAACCAGACTCGCGACGCAGCAGGTGTTTCTAGACAAGCACCCTTCCGTAATAGCCGTTGGCTGTGCGGCGACGGTCATTGACGAAAGTGGCTCGGTTGTTGGGTTACGCACTGTGCCATCTGGGCTCCACGTTGGCGAGGGACTCCAATGGAAGAGCGTGCTTGTGCATCCGAGCGTGATGATGCGCAGGGAGCTGGTATTGGACGCAGGTGGCTATGACTCGCGTGCCACGCATGCCGAGGACTACGAGCTCTGGCTCAGGCTTGCAGCCCTAGGCGAACTCGACAACTTGCCGGAACCATTACTGCGCTATCGCATCCACTCGCAGCAAGTTTCACGAACTAAGGCAATCCCACATGAGACCCGGGTGCTAGTGGCTCAGTCACGCCGGGCCCTAGCACGCGCTCGGGGCAACTCTGTTCTGTTGGCTCAACTACGGCAACTAGTTTGGACGGCGCCGCAGATGCTTCGCAGCATTCGACGCCACTGATCGCATCACAGCCTTCGGGTGAGAATGCGTTTCAAGTTTCTATGTCCATGGACGACCGCCAAGCTCATTCGGGGGTCGTATGGGAGCTGCAGCCATCGCCCATCGGCTGGCCGAATACGACATATAAGAATGGCCCGCATCGCGACGACCGAGTGCGAAGCGAGCAACGGCCTGCAGGAGTGCCCAGACGCTTCGAGCCGCGGCTCCGATACGCCAACCGAGGGTCGGGCAACCCCGGTGCGCACGTGCAATCGTCGAGAGTCGGCCATTCCAGCGGGCGATCGCACGCTGTTGAGCAGGTGTTAGCGACTGCACCCGATCTTGCTCAATCACTACCGCATCAGCCAGCAGTTCAGGGTGCCCGAGTGCATCCAGCCGGGCAAGCAAGTCCATGTCTTCAGCGCCGGAGCGGTCAAAGTAGGGGTCGAAGCGAACCTCTTGATGCGCGCCAGCTGGGAGGAGCAGCCCGCTCGTACCAGCTGGGCCAAGGGCAGCCATGTCAACGCCAACGAGAAGGTCGGCCAGCTCGTCGGTCGTCGGTGGCAGCGTTGCAACATGCAAATACCTCGACCGGATTATTGACTGCGGCGAGCGCCCATGCGCTTCGAACATGGTGCGCAGCCAGCCATGGGGCACGACCGCGTCATCGTCGATGAAACAAACCGCTGCACCCGACGGAATTACATCAAGCGCCGCATTGCGCACCGTTGCGTAGCCAGCCCTTGCTTCGGTCGAGTACTGGATCGCCACAGGGAAGTCGCTCAACGCTGCCTTGACCACAGGTTGCGCCGACTGGGCCGCGTCGTTGTCAAGCACAAGTAAGTCAACTGCAGCCGGCCACTCTTGCACCGCGAGCGAGGAGAGAAGGCGTGCAAGCAAATTCGGACGGCCCTTTGTGCAGACAACGATGACCAAGGGACCCGCACCCATCACTACACCAGGCCGAGCAGGTGCGCCTGCTGAGCGAAGTTCGGCACAGCAGAGACCACCTCGTCGAAGGTGCCGCGCGCCACGATGGCGCCGCCCTCAAGGTAGACAACGAGATCGCAATGGCGCACGGTTGCCAGCCGGTGAGCGATGGTCACAACGGTGACATTGCCCTCGAGTTCTTGGAGCGTGTCGACGATCGCGCGCTCGGTCTCGGCATCCAAGGCGCTGGTGGCCTCGTCTAGGACCATGAGCAGCGGACGTGTATAAAGAGCGCGGGCGATGCCCAACCGCTGGCGCTGGCCACCACTGATGCGAACTCCAGCTTCACCCACCACAGTGTCGAGCCCATCGCGCGCTTCTCTTAGAAAGTCATCGAGACGAGCGGATTTCAATGCTTCCCACACCCGGTCGTCATCAATCGCATGGGCGGGGAGACCGAGTGCAACATTCTGTCGAATAGAGCCGGTCACGATGGACACCGCCTGTGGAACATATGCGAGCGCTCCTGGCCACCGCGATATGGCCTCTAGGGGAGGAAGTCCACCGATCTCGACCCGACCTGAAGCAGGACGGACAACACCCAGGATTGCATCGGCAAGAGTGGATTTGCCCGCTCCCGTCGGGCCCACGAGCGCTACCGATGAGCCGGGTGGCACATGCAAGTTCACTTCATAGAGTGACGGTGCAGCCGCTGATTCGTAGTAAAAGGTCACGTTTTGGAGATTCACAGTCGGGTCAAAGTCCGGGGAACCATCACGTACCCGGCGTGTCAGTTCCTCCAGACTGACGGTTGCGTACGATTCTGCGTCGGTGTCACCTTCCGAACTCACGCGAAGTTCCTGAGCCAATTCGATCGTGGGCTTGGCCATGCCACTGGCGACGCGGATGCCGAGCGTTGCTCCCTGGAGTCGAAGCATCGAGGGCACCACACGGGATCCTGCGGCTAAGAACACAGCAATAATGGCCATCGCGGCCGAGGCATCCTTCAAGAGGAACTGGGACCAGGCCAAGAGGCCTGCCCCGATGATGAGTGCCACCTCAAAGACGTACTTGGGTACTTGGCTCATCAGGCTCAAGTCGGCTTGGACCTGCGCGGCAGTCCAGCGCAGAGCCTGAAACTGCTGAGCGTAGAGGTTGCGTCGGTTGGTCACCAGTACTTCGCGATAGGTGGAGACGGACTCCTGAACAAGTGCGGTGCTTGCAACCTCCGCTTCCGAGTTGGTCGTTCCAAGCCGATGGGCGCGGCTCGACATGATGCGCTGCAAGATGAAAGCTATCCCAGCGAAAAATGCAACAGCGAAGATCGCGACGACTGGATCGAGCAGAAGTAGGCCTACGGCGAGGATGCCAAGGAGGCTCAACTCTGCGCCAACGGTGACTGCTTGCCCGAGGACTCCGAGCATCGCTGAGTTCGCGCCCGTTGTAAGGGCGTATGCTGTCTGCTGACTCTGGCGCCGTTGCACTTGGATCAGCGGGCGTGCGAGGAGTGTCGACGCAAGTTGACCTGACACGATCGCTTGGCGATAGGCCAAGAATCGAAGCACACGCCTGGTGAGCAGGACGTTAACGATGCTCTTGGTTATGAGCAGGAGGCCAGCGATCACACTCAACCGGATGGCACTTCCTAATAATTCCTCAGAAGTTGCATTGCTGGTTCCAACAATGGAACTCACCATGCTCGGTAGTGGAGTGCCAGAGACTGCCGAAGTGGCCATAGCGGCCACAATCCCGAAGAGTGCCACACCTGCAGCATCGAGAAATCCTGTGAGCATTTGGATGCCAGTGACGACGCCCAACTTGCGTTGATCAACCTTGTTCAACAATTTAAGGCTGTCGCTCACTGGCGACCACGGCCTCACGCAACCACGCCCCAACGTATTAACACTCGCATTCGGCACCTATCACTCATTATCGATGCTACCCCACCGTGGATCGAGCGATCTGGCCACGATCTTTCCCGCCCAACGGGCACGCATTGCTGACAGCGCTAAACTTCTTGAGTGAACAGACATTCTGCATGCACGCAGGAATATGCGTGCTCGTTGCAAGGCCTCAACCGGGGTTGTGGTTGGAGTTGGAACACTATTGAGAACGCGCGCTAGTGCCTTGACGCGCGTATCGGTCGGCGCGCACCCTGACGCTTTCGCTAGGTTCCTAGTCGCTATGCGCACCACACCATGAAGGATTCGCTCGCGATTGATATCCGACATACCGCCATGCGTCTGACGATAAATAACCAGCTCATCCGGCACCGTAGCCATGCGGCCCAGCGGCGCCATCCTGACCCAGAGGTCGTAGTCCTCGGGCCAGTTTAATTCGGGATCAGTTCCGTACTGACCAGCCTCCTCGAAAGCGCTTCGCTGAAAGACTACGGAACTATGCACGAAAGGGTTGTTCCACAACAGTCGCAATCGCAGTGCATCGTCACTGACGGGATGGTGGTGGGCGCCGCAATGCTGCCATCCACCTGACCCATCCGGTCTTATGACCTTTGCCCAAGTGCCGACAAGGACTACGCCTGCATCTTGCTCCAGTACAGCGAGTTGCCGTTCGAGCCGCTGGGGCGCGGATATGTCATCTTGGTCCTGTCGCGCAATTATGGGCGCACGCGCGAACCCGATGCCATCGTTGAGCGCAGCTGCTAGCCCTCGGTTCTCCTGCAAAGCAAGCACCCGAATCCGAGAATCCTCGTATCCACGCGCGATTGTCAGGCTGTTATCAGTCGAGGCATCATCGACTAACACCAATTCGAAGTCGACGAAGGTCTGCGCCAATATCGAGTCAATCGACGCGCGAAGGTGTGCTTCGCCGTTGAAGATCGGCAACACGACAGCGACCTTAGGCGCATCGCTGACCACCATGACAGCCTAGCTGAATCGGTTAGGTATGCCACTGATTGATGACTCGTCCGCCAATACGACGCGAAATAACTACCCGCATAAGCCCGTCGCGGACTTCACCTTGCTCAACGGTCGCCAAAGGATAAAGTCGCCTGACTCAATGCAAGAGTAGGAGGACGGAAAGGGCTTCCCAGATACCGATGAAAGCCGATCAAGAGTGAAGTCAACGGCACTTCGTGCACCCGAATCGAGCAGCTTCGGACGCGTTGTCAGTAGCCAAGCATCATGAAATGGAAACTTTAAATAGGGCCCCTGCAAGTGAAATGCAGTGATGTCGTGCGCTGCGGCGTAACCGAAGATAGTGAGCATGAGTGAGTCAGGCGCTTGGCCACCCAATGCGTAGACCACACCCGGATTCCAGGTATACGACACGTCCACCAATGGAGTGCCCGCTTTCCAGCCAAGTAGTTTCGATTGCGACTGCAGGCCAGCCAGGGTTTGCGCGGTCCTCGAGTCAAGCAGCAGTTGAGCACCATGCACCCCTATGTCAGTTTTGACGATCTGCTCGGCGAGAGGTACCTGTCGTTGCGGGAAACGCCACCCACCCACCAGTCCGGAGGCGACGAACAGTGCGGTCGCAGTCAGCACAGCCAGCAACACGATGAGACTATCCCGCCCGACCTTTAGGCCAAGTGCAATTGTGGCCGCCGCACTGAGTATCAGGCCCCCAGCGACTGCAGCTTGGCCGTAGATTCCGTTGTCAGATCCGAAGCCGAACACCAGGGCGAGCAGGGTCAGAAAGGTGGCCAAGACGCCACTGACTTGTAGTTGCGTGAATCGTTGCCCGACTCGGGAGGGCGGAAAACCGTCCAAATGCCACGAAAGCGCAACTGTGGCCAGCAATACGGCCACCAGTGCTGTGGTTAAGGTCGGTTGGGCCAGACCAAAGGGTCGACCCTCAGCATTCACCAGAGGGATGGGCACTCCGGCGATCCCGAGTGCCGCTGCGGTCATAGTCGCGAATCCGGCGAGACGCACGATGAGCCATCGGCGCTGCAAGAACAATGGCAGGGCAAGAATGATTACAGCGCCGAGCATCAGCAGTGCCGGCCCATCGGTGATTTCACCGATCGCCACTGCTGCCTCACGAGGGACCAGCAGAGCTTCCTGTATGGCACCCCGCGGTGTCTGGGAGGGGTTGGGAAAGGGCATCTGCACTGCGCGCGCTAGAACTGAAGCGAATTCCACAGGCCACACCCGGGTTATGACAGCAAACACAGCCCAAACCGGTAGGAGCCCGACGACCCAAACGAGCCAGCGCCACGCTGAACCCCAATTGGCCAGAAGAGCGATTACGAGCACGCCCATCAGTAGAAACATAGGCAATACCGAGGGCTTGGCGGGAAAGGTCAGAAACAAAGCCACCGATGAGATCACACCAGGTAGAGCCGACCGACGCCACCGACCTTCAGTGCTTGCTCTCCCGGCCCTTCGCAAAGTGAGCAATAAGCCGACTGTTGCAAAGTTGATGCCCACCAAACACAGCCAATTGTAACTTGGAGTCCGCAGCATCGAGACGTAGTACAAGATGCTACCGAACCCAGCTATGCACGCAGAACCGATTGCCGGCAGCCAAGTGTTCGCGCGAAGGTAAGCCTCATCATCCGTTCGCACGACTTGGGCCACCATCCAGCCCAGCCATACAGCCGACAGGACGAGAATGAAAGCGCCAAATGTGCGGAAACTCGCAATGTCATAGTTGACTAAGGCAAATAGTGGGTGAGTGTGCCAACCGAAGGGCCAGCCCCAAGCCGCTGTTGCCTTCGGCGGGTCGGCCCCAAGTAAGTAGAGACCTTCGTCGGTCAAGTCCAAGCCGCGGGAACTACCCAGAATTAGCCCGAGACCCAGCCACAGCATAACAAGGCTTGCCATAATGGCGGAGGCCCACAGCAGGGTGTTTCCAATCCTCAGGCTCCTCATGGCTGAAGAGCTAATGAGCGTCACTGTTGCGATGAATTGCTGAATCCTTGACCCACAGGAAGCCCGCAGGAGTAGCCAAAACATCGACGGCATCTGCCAAAAGTGCCGCTATCGAATCCTCAAGTCGTCCATTTATCGGCTCCTCATGAGTGTTAAACGACGTGTTGACGAGCACATAGATTCCGGTCGCGCGACCAAATTCCTTGACAATGTTGTAGTAGTTCGGAGTGACTTCTGCGTCGATGATCTGCGGCCTAGCCGTGCCGTCCACATGTGTGACTCCCTGCAATATCGAATGGAACTCCGGCCTGACTAAACATGTCATCGTCATGTATTCGAAAGGTTGCATTGAAGCATTGTCGGTCTTGAAGTAGTCATCGAACCTCTCGCGCAGTACCACTGGCGCGAAAGGCATGAATTCCGTGCGGTGCAGGCGTGCATTGAGGGATTCTACGGACTCCCGCTGCCTTGGATCGAGAAGAATTGATCGGTGACCAAGTGCCCTTGGGCCAAACTCCATCGAACCCTCATGCCAGCCCACGATGCCGCCAGCGACGATGATCTGTGCAACCCGACCCGCCACAGCATCGGCTTCCACGGCTTCGAAGTCTAAACCGAATTGCGCGGCTAAGTTTCGTATTGTCAGCTCGTCGAATTGATCCGTCTCAGGAGCCAAGAACATATCGGAATACAGGGGACCTGATCCGAGACCGCCCTCCGCTTTCAGGACAGACCAGATTCCTCCGAGTGCTAGACCACCGTCACCCATATTTGGGAAGACCGTAACTGCTCGCGTGGAAGGTAGTTCGGCTAGGCGCTGGTTGAGCTTTACATTCGAGAAAACTCCGCCGGCTAGGGCTATATCGCGTAGTCCGGTCCGAGAAATCCAATATTCGACCATCTCGCAGACCGACTCCTCAAGGACCTGTTGGATCGCAAACGCGAGGTCTGCGTAGTTCGCGGTGCCACGCTCTGCTAGGTCAGCAATGTCGTCCATCGTCAGGATCACGTCTCTGTTCGGCTTCAGGCGTCGCAGCGCCAGCGGCCGTAACCGCGCCTTAAAGGATTTGGGGTAGCGAATGAATGGAATTCCTTTACGTACCTCAACGTAGTGACGAAGGATGTCAACTGCCGCGCTGCTGGCGCCGTATGCCGCAAGCCCTGTGATCTTTCCCTCATGTCTTGTGGGCGTGAAGTTGTAGCGTTCCGTGATGGCGCTGTAGAGCAGTCCCAAACTGTCTGCTGCCGGAATCCGGCCAACGACCCGCATCTGATTACCATCGGAGACCGCGACCGCACCCGACTCGCCGTCCCCCTCCCCATCGAGGCTGATCAGCAGAGTAGGTTCACTTGGGGTTATTCCAAGAGCCGTGCCGAGGTGAGAAAGGTGATGGTTCTGCCAGACTATAGGCAGCGAGCTCGCGTTAGAGAGAGTGGTCGACAGGACGCCGCGGATGGCATCTTCGACGGCTACCATCGGAATTGTGGAACTGGGCATTCGCCAACCCGGCCTAGCCTGACGTGCGGTGCCCCGCGGGTTGGATGCCTGATCGTCCAGGTCAGCGAGAAACCGACGGGCCTCTTCAATTGGCAGGGACTCGTGGCTGCCAATGACGAGGCGAGTGACCTCCAATTCTGGTGGAACAAGTTCGAGAATCGATGTCAGCGACTGCGTTGGGATTCCCCGATGATTCTTGCGGCGGGAGAGCCTCTCTTCTCCGATAGCTGCAATAACCCGTCCGCTGCTGTCGGTGAGCGCAGCCGAGGCGTCATGCGAGAGGGCAAGGCCAAGGATCATCTCAACTCCTTTATGCGGATCCCATCTCTTTTCAGCCAGTGGGAATCGTAGGGGTCATGGGAACACATAGACAGAGCATATTAATCAATCCGCCCAGTACTCCCCTGAGATGAAGTGCGGCGCGCCCAGTTGCAATTCACTTGTGGGTCTCCTCAGCCACGACATATGTCGGCTTGCGCATGATGCGGAAATGCATGCGTGCGAGATATTCCCCGATGATTCCCAAAGTCAGCATCTGCGCCCCTGAGAAGATGGCAATAATCGAAGCCAAGAACGGGAAGCCAGGCACGCTCTCGCCCGTGATCATTGGCCTCAGGATGGCCCACAGCAGGACCACAAAGCCCAGAAAGCCAGCAGCCAGCCCCAGCAAACTAGCCAACCTCAGCGGAACCGTGCTGTAACCGGTAGTGGTGTCGATCGCAAATCGAAGTAACTTGGGAAAGGTGTAGTTGGACGCCCCGTTTGAGCGTGGATCGTGCTGCACAGAGGTGGACCCAAAACTGCTGCTACCCCATGTGAGCAATGCGTCCAAAGACACGCCAGATCCTAGATCACCAGAAAATGCATCGCGGATGTCGGTATGAAATGCACGATACGAGCTCAGCTCCGGAGCGGAATCGACACCCAATCCGCTACCTAGTGCCGTGCGAGTGATTCGGCTTGCCAAACGGCGATAGAACGCGTGTTCGGTCTTTTGCGGAACTCCGTAGATAACATCCGCGCCCTGAAGTTGCATCGCGTCTAGCAACCGGGGGATCTCCTCCGGTGGATTTTGTAGGTCATCGTCCAGGGTGACTGTGCGTCCATATCGGGCAGCGCGTACGCCTGCAACGAGTGCACTGTGCTGACCGAAGTTACGCCCGAGACGTAAGCCTCGGACCTTAGGTGACTGCCCAGCTAATTGGGCAATGGTCTCCCATGTGTTATCCGCGCTTCCGTCGTCGACCAAAATCACCTCGTAGTCAGCGAGCGGCCTCAACACCCGGTCTATGCGGGCAATTAACTCTGGCAGCGTCGCACTGCTCTTGTAGACAGGGACTACGACAGATACACCGAGCTTACGAGCGTTCACGATTTCCCATCTGCCGACCTATTGTTCAGGTGGCCCCATCACCAACCTCGAATGCGGCATCGAACTTGGTCTTTGATACGCACCACTTGCTCGGCAAGTCGATGTTGTTGCGTTCGCAGTATACGATTTCTCCATGCATAAGTCGGGCGCCTTCAATGCCTGACACGAGCTTTTTGGGATCCCTTAAGCGCGAAAATATTGAATCGGCTCGCGAACGTGCCATCCCAATCACCCGTGGCAATGAGGTTCTGGGCATGCTGGTGCCGGTTGGGTCGTGGATTCTGGCTGACGAAACTTTGATCGAAGCGATGGCTTCTTGGCGCGCCCGTACGATGGAGATGTTCCTCGCGCAGTTTGAATCGACTCCCGCTAAAACGGCGAACTACCTCCAGCAATTCTCTATCGGTCTGGAGCAGCGAATCCTGTTCATGATTGAAAGCGACGGCATATTTCTAGGCCACATCGGCCTGGCCAATATTCATCCAGACACCGCTGAAATCGATAATGTCATGCGTGGGATCAATAGTGGTCCTCGAGGTTTAATGTCAGCAAGCGAGCGGTCACTAGCAGAGTGGGCCTTCGTAACCTTGGATCTCTCTTCGCTGTACTTGCGGGTGCTGTCAAACAACACACTTGCCAAGCGTCTCTACGAGCGCGACGGATTTGTCACCACCGAGAGCCTGCCACTGCGCCGTGAATCTGCTGTAGACGGCACGGTACTTGTGCCCTGTTCACAGGACCAGGCTTCAGTTTCTTTCACTTGTGATGTCATGACTCTTGACCGTGAGCGTTTTCTCGCCCATACCGGTGCATGATGCCGACGACCGCGATCAGCCGAAGTTATCGGCCAGACATCCAGGGCCTTCGAGCCATCGCGGTGGTGATGGTCCTGTTGTTCCATGCAGGTCTCCCATTTCCCGGCGGATTCCTGGGTGTTGATGTGTTCTTCGTAATCTCGGGCTTTGTTATCACATCGATGCTCCATCGAGACAAGCTCCAAACTGGATCGCTGCGACTTGGTCAGTTCTATCTGCGTCGATTCAAACGCCTGACCCCCGCTCTCGTGCTCACCGTCGTCGTAGCGGTTCTCGCTTCGGCAGTGGTTCTATCTCCTCTTGGTGCACAGCAGACGGCTGCAGCCACAGGAATTGGCGCGCTTTTGTTGGTCGCGAACGTAGTAATCGACCGTAGTACTGGGAACTATTTTGCTTTACCTGCAGAAACCAACCCACTACTCAATACCTGGACTCTTTCCGTAGAGGAGCAGTTTTACCTAGTTTTTCCGGCACTGCTCATGCTGGGGTGGTTCTTGGCACGCCGCTATCGCATAGGGCGAAATGCCCCGATCGCCATTGTCAGCACTCTTGCAGGCATCTCTTTCGTTCTGGCGATAATCGGCCCGTCCCCCACTCAAAACACCTTCTTGCAGTCGCTGCTCGGGTTCTACAGCCCTGTGACTCGGGCCTGGGAGTTCGCTGCTGGAGCAATACTCGCCTTAGTGACACTTAAGGATCTCAGGATCCTACCGAGGGTCGGGGCGGTCGCCGGATTGTTGGGACTCATAGGCCTAGTGGCAACTCTGTGGGTAATTCCGAGTACCGCCCGTATGCCGGGAGTCTGGACAGTACTGCCGGTGGCCGCAACTCTGATGGTCATCTGGGCGGGAATGCAGAGTTTGAATCCCGTGACAAGAGTGCTGTCAATGCGTCCGTTCACTGCTGTAGGAGACATCTCTTACTCGCTGTACCTATGGCACTGGCCCCTTATTGTCTTCGCAGTGTTGCTCTGGCCGCAGACGCCATACGTCGCAACCATCGCAGCTTTGGCCTCCGTCATCCCTTCGGTTCTGTCATATCTGCTGCTGGAGAATCCCATCCGCCGAGCGAAGTGGACCAGCCCAAAAACCATTCTCTTGCTTGGACTCGTCATGACGGTTCCAGCGCTTGTGATCTGTGCAGGCGTGTGGGGAGTGGCCTCTAAATATTGGAAACCGAAGTTGGATGATGGTCAGGTGCCCGCTGTCTTTGCCGGCGACGTGACCGACGCGGCCCGGTCTGCGTATCTACGCGCCCACTCGTACCCGTGCACCATCGATCAATTGCCAGATATACACCAGACGGACATCACCTGCCTGCAGTCAAAGCCGGGTAAGGAAGTTGACCTTGCCATCCTCGGCGACAGCCATGCGTGGCATCTTTACACCGGCCTCACTCAGGCGATGCCCGAGTCCAACATCATGGTGGTCTACCTGCACTACTGGCCGACGCGAGCAACGGAAAACGCCAAGCTCACCTTCAAACAGGTTGCAGAAATGCCCAGTGTCAAGGCCGCTTTGGTCACGGGCTATTGGAAGACCCAACTTGGAACTGCGGATGCAGTTCCGTTCATCAACACTTTAAGTGCTGGTGGCAAGCAAGTATTCGTTACGGATGATGTCCCAGCATTCCCGTTTGATGCCAGTGCCTGCAAGTACCGAACAGGATTTCTGGTGGGGGCTACGCAGTGCGCCTTCAACGCCACTGATTACCTCAACGCCTACCGAAATGTGCCAACACTCATTCAGCAGATCACCGACGCCATTCCCGGCGTGCACCTGCTGCGCACTGCTCGCCAGTTTTGCACCAATGACGATTGCAGCATGGTGCAAAACGGACGCCTGATGTATGAGGACAACAACCATCTCAACCTTGACGGCTCTCGTTACGTTGACCAGGCCATCATCAACGACCAGGTGTTTCGCAAATCGATGGGATTGCCAGCACAGGCATAGACAGCAACTGACCTGCAGCAACTCGGTTGTGACCAGAGTTTGTCATACTTCAGTGTGCGCACCCATGCCCCAGAGGACACGTCAGCACTTCCCAGCTCCCGATGGTCTCTGCGCCGTTGGTTCGTCAGCATCACCGTCACTGCTCTGTCGGTGGTCGGTCTATGGGTCCTTCTGGAGCACCTGATCGCCTCCGACCGGGGGCTGGATCTCGCTGACGAGGGCCTCTACCTCGTGGCAGCCGACCCGCCAAATCTAGAGGCAGCCTGGGCCTATCCCTTTGGCTGGACCATCCGTCCGCTGTTCTGGCTCGTGGGATACGACATCGCTGCGTTTCGCACCTTCGGGGCTGTGATACTTGCACTCTCATCCGCCTGGCTGGGATGGGCTGCTATGCGGGCCGTGACAGATCTAAGGCGAGCCACCACCGCACCGAGCTTGATGCCCGCGCTTGCCGCTGCAACTGCGGGAACGGCATCGCTTATTTATTACTCCTCAATGCTGCGGGCACCGAGTTACAACTGGGCCACCCTGTGCGCCATCGTGCTCAGCCTGGCCGCTGTCATGGTCGCAGTCCGGCGTGCGGTAGCACCCGCTCCTCGTGACTGGCGATGGAACATTGGACGCATTGAAATTTCCACGATCGATCTGCTAGCTGTGGCTACGTCTGCGGTGCTTGTTGCTTCGCTTCCAGCAAAGCCAACGACCTTGCCGATCATGCTCACAGTGACCACGATCGTGATCGCCACAGGCGCGGGGCTGCGCTGCATGTGGCGATGGCTCATAGTCGTGGTCGGATTTATCCCCGCCTGGATTCTGATTGCAGTCATAACCGGACTATGGCCGGTGGACTTCATTAGAGTTTTCCGCTTAGCCAACGAGATGCCCTACCCATTCGCCGTGCAGACCGCTGGCCCAGCACTGCAGGCGATAGTCCTTGCACCGCGCGATCTACTTGATGCCTTCGCGCAGATAGGAGACCGGCCAGCAGAACTGTTAACAGCCGCGCTACTCGTTCTGCTATTGCCAGTGCTGGCAAAGCGCAGTTGGCTCCTACTAAGACTAGCTGGCTACGCAATGGCAATCCTGAGTGCCATCGCAATCTCAGGGGTACCTATACCCCTACTCAACCTAACCGGGTCTGCATTCAGTTGGGCACATGCACCGCTCACGACTGCAGCGATTATCGTGTTAGCAGCCTCCATTCTGGTAGGCCTAAGGCTGACGTCGACCGCACAAAACGAGGAAGCAAGTGATCGTCGAACTCGCATGCTTATCGTCGCGGTCGTGGCACTCGCGCCAATGGCATTTGCAATCGGTTCCAGTTTTGGGCCGTACCCGCAGGCAGCCGTCGCGTCGGGTCTAATATTTATCGCAGCCGTACTCAGCGTTGCGCGCCCAAACGCGTGCCGAGCTCGAACTTTGCTCGCTGTTGCTGTACTTGTCACCACTGCCATCTTTGCAGCGGCTGCAATCGTGAGTGGCTGGCGTCATCCATTGAGACAATTTCCAGTCGAGTTACGAACCCCTTCAATGAGCCAGCAAACAGTTCCTACTTTGATCGGGGCGCACGGGGCCGTCCTTAATCTGGATCCCGCGCTTGCCGCAAGAGTCACAGACCTTCGTGCGAAATCAACTGCCGCTGGCTGGAAGTCAGGTATGCCCATGCTCGACTTGTCCTACTTGCAGAGCCCCGGTCTGGGGTACTCTCTCGGGGCTAAGGCACCTGATTCCCTTATGCTGACGGTTCTCATCGTTGGCTTCGGCGACAACTACCGGGCTATCACACGGTTCCACCTGACCCAACCGTTCCTTGGTTTTCCGTATCACGATAGCTGGATCCTGACGACTAAGACTTCGACGCTGGATGCCGCGACGCAGGACGAACTCTTCTACACGCTGGGCCAGGTTGCAGCAATCTCACAGCGGCCATTCCCAGCTGGCTACGACTGCGTCGCCTCTGGTGATCTTGTCCTTTGGCGCCCATCGGCCACGTCAACTGGTATTGGCCAAAATTGTGATGCCGGGGTGAGGGCTACCGCGTCGTGAGGACTTGGACCCGTCAAAACTAAATATGCAGCGGCACTCTTGCTCGGAAGTGTCACGGATCAGCACGACATTTTTAAGACTCGAGATCCTTACCCGATACAACCGAGCATCTTTTATAGTCTGGTGATCTTGGCGGTTGAGAAGTGTTGTGAAAGTACCTCGATGTCCACAAAACTCAACACAATCATTAGACTAGACAACAAGGTATGTATTTAATGACCATGTTTTCCAGAATGAGTCCGTACCGTGATCCACTATTTTGATTCACTGGGAGTGCTTTTTTTACGTTGATAGTGATAATTTCTGTGAATTCTGGTTTCAGGCCCGTTGCCCTACCGCCTAACTCAGTCCTATTCCGATCCGAGTTCTCGATGTTAGCCCGATTGATTCTTGCTATGTTGCCTAACCTCACCATCAATTAATAACGTGCGCGAAGACAAAGATTGGCGTTATTCGCGCGAATTAGGTTTATTGGCATTAAAAAGCTCTTGTCCCATCACGCAGCGAAAAGAATCGTCCACCCGCAAGCATTGAATCGGAATAATCGATACTTTGGTTTTGTACACAACCATACGGAGGTCGCCCAAGAGAACTGAAACAATATGCACGAACGCATAATTGTTTTCTAATCAAAAGTACTGTGATGTGTTACTTAGGTTTGATGAAGTGAAGTTAAAGTGCGGTCAATTCTATGCTCGCTGAATTACGATTTAACTGTAGCTTCTGGGCGTGAAAGGGAAAACAATGAAAAAGCGCCTGTCACCTTCTGCACGTGGCTTAGGAATTGTCTGGGCGGTTGGAACGGCCCTACTCATCCTTACGCTCGTGGATACCATTGTACGTAAGTGGAACGAAGTCTTTGACGACGCCTTTATTAGTTTCAGATATGCACAAAACTTAGCTAGCGGTGCCGGTTTAGTTTGGAATTAAGGCGGACATCCAACTGAGGGATACACCAATCCATTACTCGTGGTGGCTCTGGCTCCACTCATTAAGGCCGGACAGGACCCGCTTCTCGCTTCTAGATTTCTATCCGGATTGGCCCTTTTTGGCGCATGTCTGATCCTCTATAGAGAGTCAAAGAGGACGTATGGCTCTTCCTCGCCTGGGTCGACAGTCACAGCGCTTTTACTCCCAATCTTCCCTGCGACGATTCCACTGGTCTTAATCGGGATGGAGACCATTCCAGGCGCGCTCGGACTGCTTGTAGCTTTTGTCGCTGCTTCACGGTTTCTGTCAACAAATAACTATCGGTGGGGTCTCGCCTTCGCCACCTCAGTAATCCTCAGTGGATTATTGCGCCCTGAAGCGCTCTTGATTGTTCCCTTAGTGGCTTTATTTTGGTTAGTTATAGGAGCGCGGCGTAAACGATCTTGGTGGCCGGAGTGCCTTGTTGCCGGAGTACTGACTGGATTCTTTGTCCCATACATCATTTGGAAATTGGCTTATTTTGGAGATATTTTCCCAAATCCGTTTTACGTTAAGTCGGTCGAAGGATGGGGTGTCGACTCTGCCGGCGCCGCCAGCGTATCGACATTTATCTCAACCTATGCGCTTCTTCTCGGCTTTGCAGCGTTTGGAGTCTTCTCTCACGTGAGCACGAGACCACTCGCATGCGCAAAATCCCAACAACGGGTTGACGTACAGGTGATACAGGCCTGGTTAGGTTTATTTTTGGCGGTTTCCTACTTTCTATTTTTTGTTCGCACCAAGCCGCTTATGGATCTCGAAGGCCGTTTTCTGTTTCCTCTAGTACCAATTGCCTTATTAATCGCATCTCCAGTGCTGGACAGAACTTTGGCCTGGGTGCTCGAAGTAAAACATCGAAAAATCTTGTGGGCGACAGCTCCCATTACTTTGATATTCGTGCTCGTCGCAAATATCCCGACGAGCTCACTGACGCGAATCTTGACTGCCCGATCTCTTGATCAAGCGGGCTCAATCATGTCCAAGCAGATCGCCTCAAATGCCGAGTTGCGAGTCGGCCTTTCCCTGGCGAACTACCCCAGTATTAAGTCGGTCAAGATCGCTTTTGCCGATTCCGGCCTAATTCCTTACTACTCGCATGCGAAGTGGCTTGACGTAGTGGGACTAAATGACTCATACATTGCCAAAACTAAAGATAAAGCAAAACTTATCGATTGCTTTTTCGAGCAGGCACCAGACCTTGTTCTACATCCCTCGGACCTTGGGGGTTCATGGATTACTTGGGGTCACGGGCCACTTGGGGACTGTTTATCGTGGGCCAATGATCCACGTTGGGATGATTACGAATACTTGGGGACTGTTGAAGGCGCGGCTTTTGGTAGCTACGACCTCCAAGTGTTGGTCCGATCAGACTCAAAGTTCGCTTCGACATTGCGCACATATTTAAACACTTCTGTTGTCGACGGCCGATTCGATTCGCTACCTATAGCACTTGGCACTCGACAAGCAGCATCAAACGCCAAATGGTTTCCTACGAAGTAGATTCGCCTCTATCGAAATTTGCATTCCTTCATCAGATAGCACCCGGGGAATGCTTGAAGTTTTCCTGCAGCAAATTGAAGTCTAATTTCGCTTGTCCAACTATAGGTCGTAGAGGGTTTTGCCTCAAACATGTGAACGTCAAAACTAGTTGACAATTTTAACACTGGCTGCACAGGTACTAATTCCAAGCTACAAAAATGTCGTGTTCGACTGTCCATGACAATTCTAGAGAATCGGCCCAATTTACTAAGTACGAACGTGACGGGTAATCTGCGTCTTGATCCGCCTTGAATCCAAAACCTCTAAAGTCATCAATGAATACAACCATGGAATCAAATTGATTCTTCAGCTTTCCGATGGCCAGCAACTCGTATCGTATCGGTGTTACCACTGGTCCACGGTGTGTCAATCCTCCAGAAGCATGGCCATCAAGCCAGAAGCAAACGGAACCTGAAATTCCGGAGAGAACTTTCTCAAAAACTTCCTCAGAGAGTCCTTCTACGATCTCGATGTTTGCCTTGCCTTGAAATCTCTTTCGCGCTCGAATTACAAGATCCTTGCTCGGTTCAATGCTAATTACTCGTTTCGCACTTGCACCCAATACTTTAGTTGTATCCCCTAAATAGGTCCCAGTCTCTACCCAAGTTCCCAAAGTGTTTCCATGCCGTTTGAGAACTTCAAGTTTCACAGATTGCGGAGCAGGAACGGAGTAACCATTTCGTTTCCAACGACTTTGATTCACCATATGCATAATAGATACTCGTGCACTCAGCGGTAACCAGGTTTGAATGTGCATAAACAAACTATATCGTTGCTTCTATTCACTTGAATTCGAGTTGTTCACGCCAAAACCTCTTAACATCTGACCTGGATTCTGCCGAACGGTTTCGATGGAAATTCGAAATGCTTTAGCTCATCGAAGCTATTTTTCCCTGGGCTATACAGCATATTCGCACGCAAGTCTTAACTTTGCTTTCCTACATCAGCACTGTTGGCACTTAGTGCCGTGCGATAAGTTCCTTTTCATTAGTCTTTAAAGGAAATTAAGAGGCGCGAGTGACATGCAAAATTGCTTCAGTTCTTACACCAACTGAATCGAGCGACTTGGTCATAGCGAAGCAAACGCCGCAATTTCCAGCAGTTAGGCATACTTGGCATATGTGTGTGTTCTCATTTTCTATTCTTCAGGTTGAACGAAAATACCGTAGTGGTCTATTTCACTACGTCAGTCCATCCTACGAATATCGACAAGTGATTTATAAAGACCCCAACGCTACTGCACGCAGTGTGGAAGCAGGATCACTTGCCGCTACTAGAGGATGGAGAGTTTCGAAACTTTGACTCACAACATCCGTATGTGAAATCAACGGGTGCAGAGGCCGTGCTGCGCTTTCACTATTCGCAACTAAAACTTCATCGAGTTTTTCTCCAGGGCGAAGTCCCGTAAATTTGATACCCACGTCGCGACCTGAACGATGAATCATCTGTCGCGCTAGATCAGCAATATTCACCGGCGTACCCATATCCAAAATAAGTGTCTCCCCATGCGTACCGAGAACTGAAGCTTGAAGCACTAAATGAACAGCCTCTTGAACTGTCATGAAGTAACGAGTCACTCGCTCATCCGTGACCGTTACGGGTCCACCATGCGCGATTTGGTACCTAAATGTTTCAATAACAGAACCTCGGGAACCAAGAACATTTCCAAAGCGAACCGAAACGTATTTGGATTCATTTCCGCCGGGCATTCCTGCGGTGAGTCTCTCAGTTATGAGCTTGCTGTATCCCAAAATACTCGTTGGGTCAGCTGCTTTGTCGGTCGAAATATTCGCAAATACATGCACTCCGACTGACTCTGCCGCTGAAAGAACATTGCGCGTTCCAAATACATTCGTTTTGATGGCTTCATCTGGGTATCGCTCAAGGAGTGGCAAGTGTTTTAGTGCAGCTGCGTGAAACACAATCTCCGGCTCGACTTCTTCAAAGATTTCTAAAAGTCGCTGTCCGTCGCGTATATCTGCAAGGATCAAATCCGGAGAGGTAAGAGTTCCACTTCCATCAAGAGTGAGTTGGAGAGCATGAAGCCCTGACTCATCTCGGTCAAGAAGCATCAGGCGACTCGGTGAATACCTAACTAACTGTCGGGCTAATTCTGAACCAATAGAACCGCCTGCTCCAGTTACTAGAACCCTGCGACCTCTTATGAAGTCCGTTATTTGAGCTTCATCGGTTCGTATTGGTCTGCGTCCCATGAGGTCTTCCTCAGTGAGATCAGAAATATCTCCAAGTTTGACCGCCCCCCCAACGATTTCAGATGCGGTTGGAATGACCTGCACCCTAACGCCTAAAGCAGTACACCTACGGTCAAGCTCCTGCAATCGTGGTGCCGTGACTTGAGCAATCGCAACCAACACAACATCTACTTGATACTCAGCGATCAAGTCCTCAATTTGATCCACATTTCCCAAAGTCCGGAGTCCAGCTCTTCGTAAATGCTGCTTATTGGGATCGTCGTCGATAAATCCGATCGGTTGAAAACCACTAGAACGATCAGACAGCATTAAGGTCGCAATTTGCGAACCAGCATCGCCTGCTCCATAAATGAGTGTGCGGGAACCCTCACGTCGCAGAGCAGTCTGCTGACGCGCACTTCTCCACATGAAGCGAGCGCCAAGCATGCTTGCACCTGCGATACCAGTGGCCAAAACGAAGGTAGACCTTGGAAACTCAGTAGCAGGCAATACAAATGCCAGGGCGCTTCCCACTATTCCGACAAAAAGCGTTACGAGAGTGACCCCCAGAACTTCATCAAATGATCCAACAACATACCGACCCCTGTATAGATGGAAGATCACGCCTATGATCAAGTGCAATACGGCAGCTGCCGCGCCCGCCACAAGGCCAATAATCAGCGCGCTACTGGGCGGTTCAAAGTCATAACGCAGCACGAGTGCAAGCGGAACGGCCACCAGCCAAGAGAAAGCATCCCAACCGCTTTGCAACAAGCGATGTTGCACCCATCGGTCGTGCTTCACTTCGAACTCCTAGCCTTACAAAGGACAATTGTCTTATGGGCTTCAACTGTAATGGAGCCAAGGTCTTTTTCATCCATAATTCACACCGCGATGACGAGGTATGTCACCAACGAACGCTGAGAACTTCTTTGAACTACACCCAATCTTGCAAGCACGCTGGCTTTCCTCAATTTTTCTCAAGTGCGATCTGACTAGAACCCCATAGCATCCGATCCCTGACTTCATAAATTTGAATCAAGCTGATTCAGCTCATTTGCGCGGTCATTAAAGCCCGAGTGGATCATGAGTTCGCGATGCCCTACTGAATTTACCTCACGATGAGCAAAGGTATTAAGAAAATTCAGAGTGACACATCATGAATCGTGACACTGGAAACGTTACAAATAACACTCACGACCGTACCCGAAAGAGTGGTCGAATCGGCTCACACTCGAGGCGAGACAGGAGATCTCTGCCAGTGAGTCCTGAGCAGACTTCGTTCAAAGATTCCGCGTAGGCAATAGCAACCACTTCAATATCTTCGGCCTTGAAAGCTGTGGTTACATCATGGGTGTTGAGCACAAGAACCCCTCGTCGCAACATCTCTTGAAGGAAAAGGGTCTTGGCCTGCGCCAATACCTCTGAGTCGTCAATGTGCCACTGCTGGAAAATCCATGAATCATGGCCCGAAAAAGTCAGGACGGGTTTCGATACCTCTGAGCGTGTCGCATCGATTCTTTCGATCAGAGATTTACCAATCGAGGCCAACTGATTAGTCGGGACTCCTGTTGCCATTCGTTGAAGTACTACATTTGCAGCAGTGAGTGACAAGGTCTCCCCGCCAAAAGTTCCTGAAAAGAAAATGTCTGGCATGACGTTGAGGATGTCAGCACGCCCAACAATCGCGGAAAGCGGAAATCCATTTGCTAGTGCTTTACCGAAGGCCGCAAGATCAGGAGTGACACCGAAATATTCCTGAGCACCACCGGGTGCAAAACGAAACCCGGTGAGCATTTCATCGAAAACGAGAACAATTCCTCGTTCTTGCGTGATTCTTCGAACTTCACGCAGATAGTGCGGATCTGGAAACGATGAAGTCATGGGTTCCATAATCAGCGCCGCAACGTTTCCTTGTAGGCGATCTGCCACGGTAATCAGGGCATCAATATCGTTATAGGTAATGGAATGAGTAAGTGCCCTAATTGAATTTGGTACCCCGCGATGCATTGTTGTGCTGCCGATGTACCAATCCTGCCAACCGTGATACCCACACACGATCACATGTTCCTTGCCAGTAAATGCGCGAGCAAGTCTTATCGCTGCGGACGTTGCATCAGATCCATTCTTAGCAAACCGGACTTTTTCCGCACATGGAATGAGATCAACAAGACGTTCTGCAACTTCTGCTTCTATCGGATGCGCAAGGCTCAGGGTTACGCCGTCTTTGAGTTGCTTTACTACTGCTTCATGAATTTCTTCATCACCGTAACCAAGAGCCACCGCCCCCAGCGAACTCACTAAATCAACATACTCGTTGCCGTCAATATCCCAAGTGCGACTTCCGAACGAACGTTGGGCGAAAAGTGGTGCAGCACCTGCGGGATATTGAGTGCGTGACTTGCTGAATGTTTGTGATCCAAGTGGAATGACCGCTTCAGCCCTCGCCAGATATTCAACCGAGCGCACATAACGTTCGGTGAGGCTAGGCATTCATCACTCCTGTATCTAAACCCTGCAGAGCCGCATTTCTTTTTGCGTCTCTAACTGTACGGTTTCGATCTGGGTGACGCTGTAAATACTCATGGATTTCGGCTAATTCGAACTGTGGATTCATCGGATACAGCTCCGCGAATACACCTCTCACAAAATTTAGGTCTTCAGGAGTGTCCACTGTCCACCGCAATTCAGAGGTGTCATCGCGTCCTTCAAAATTTGCAATCGTGAACGTTTCTGGTCGTCTGTAAATTCCAAGCGTGACATGTTCTCGCTCAGCACCATCGGTAGAAATTTCGTGAATTGCGCGCAAGACTTTCGCTCTAACAACTTCTACGTCAAGCCCATCGGGAAAGGTCGGGTTCATCGTATTCGATGCGTAATCCGCCTTCGAGTTAAAAAAGAAAGCAATCACGTCATCCATGACCTCTGGGGAAATCAATGGACAGTCGCCGGTTATCCGAACAACTGTTTCAGATGGGTACTCATCTAAGACCTGGACGAATCGTTCAAGGACATCATCGAGGCTTCCTCGCACAACTGGGATCTGCTCTTTTATGAGCAAGTCCACTAAACTATCGTCACTTGGATCTGTTGAAGTAGCTACCACTATTTGGTCAATAGCCGCGGATCTTCGGAGCCGTTCAAGTTGCCGAATAATCATCGGAGCACCTGCAAGGTCCGCCAGAACTTTTCCTGGAAACCTAGTTGAGCTCATCCTTGCTTGAACTATTGCAGTCGTTTTCATACGAGATTCCATAATCGTGGGTCGATCAGATTGAGATCATTAGAGCCCAGAAACGATAGATCCGTGGGCGGGGAACTGTTCCAATAATCCACGATTGTTTGAAGCTCCACTGCGGAAGTCACTCCAACTACTACTTGGTCCACCCACACCAAACTCTTGACAAAATCAAGTGCTGCTTCTATCGGGTTCATGCCAGCTCTCTCACAAATCTCATGGAAGCGAATAACGTCAACGTGCCTGCCCTGCGTAGTTTCAGAGCGACTAGCCAAAAGGCCTTGGAGAAAAATGCTGCGAGCTTGAACCTCTACGCCTTGGGACTTGAGGTTCCAAACGCTCTCAGATTGCATCATTCGCTGATCAAGCGCGCTGATAGGAAGTTGAACACACTGAACAACGCCATTATATTGACTAACTTTAACAAGATCTGATTCGTCGTAGGCGGAAAACCCAATTTTCTCAATCAGTCCATCCCTTTGCAACCTTCGTAATTCAGAAAGAGCTGCTCGTGACGCCACTAGATCCATTGTGGACCAATCATGAATCAGGCAAACTCTCAAACGAGAAATCTGAAGACTGCTGAGCGACTCCCTCACTTGCTTTTCTATCGACTGGTGGTCGGCCCCCTTGACTTTTGAAGTTATGCCAAAATCTTGTGCCCATGGTGCTAGCCGAAATTCTGCATCACCATAATTTGCAGCAGTATCAACGAAACCTAGCCCCGCTTCCTTCGCGGTAGCGATCACCTTTGCGATTTCTTCATTCGAAAGTCGCCCTGTCTGATTCGTTACTCCATAGGCACTTCCCCATTGGGCAGTACCAAGGACTAGAGATTGCATGGCTTCATAATTCCACGAATTTGCACGAGTATTTGCCCTGCTGACACAAATGTGGGATCACAGTTTGAGGACCTTATTGATGTGCGCGCCCAATGTAGTCTGGTCAGCGTGTCAAACCTTCGCGAATTGTTTCGCCGTGAGCCGTTCTATTTGTGGTTAGCGATGTGCCTTCCCGCTGTGAGCGTCTATCTTCACTCCCTAGCGCCGGGTAGAGCCGTTTTCAAGGGTCAAGACCTTGGAGTTCTCGTTGGAATTTTGGGCGGACTTCTAATCTACTTTTTTTGGCTCACTTACCGTAGCCCTAGGAGCCCCTCAAAACTTCAAATCTTCCTTCTTTTAATTGGATTGGCATGGGGGTACTCCATTCTCAGAACGCAAATCGACGGCTCAGTTTTCAATGAGACGTTTTTTTTACTTCCAGAAATCGCACTCCTTCTGGCATTCAAGAGTGTCAATCGTCGCGGAATTGAAATTGCAGGTCTGTGCCTTGCATATTCACTGATTCTGATTGTGTTCTTGAATTTGCTTCTTTCACCCCTTGGAATCGGGCCAGATGGTTTTCATATCGCAGATAGCGGTTCCACACGCGTGCCACTTCTCACTGAGTTTTTGGGAATCGATACTCGTTGGGGTGGGCCCTTTGGCAGCGTAAATACGGCTGGACCAATTGGCGGCTTTGTATTTGTGTTTGCATTTACGCAGAAACGGCTTGGCAACAAATTGGCTCTGGGAATTGGCGGCGGAATAATTCTCGTTCTGAGTCAGGCTCGCACTTCGCTTATTGCAGTGATCATTGCCTTAACCGTTTACTTTCTCTGGAGTGAGCAGATACAAAAAGCAACTCATCGGATCGCTATCCGCATTACGACTTTTTTCTTTTTGCTAGTCGGATCTGTCGTTTATTTAGTAGGGATAGACCCGACATTAAATGGAAGAATGCAAATCTGGCATGATTTTTTTGCGTTGTGGCGAGACAGTCCATTGATTGGAGTCGGCACAAGCGGTGTTAACGTCTTCGTCGAAAGTAGGACCGGAATTGCTGGACTTGTCACACATAATCATGCACACAGTGTGTTCATAGACGGTCTCATGCGCTACGGAATAATCATGCTCGTGCTTACTTTGATTATTTTCATCATGGTATTTTCCTTCGGAATTCGAACAATTCCAACTATCGGGCCGACTTCAATCGCAATATCGATATACATCTTTACTGCCGGATTAACTGAAACCATTTTTTCTTGGAGTTACTGGGGAGTACCGGTGGCGGCTCTATTGTTAGCTGCTCTCATGGGTCTTGAGGGTCCAAGAACTAAAACCAACATCGAAGTATCCCAGTCCAGACCTTTTCAGACTTGATAACAGAGTGAATTAGAAGCGAAGCGCCTTCGGTGAACAAGAGAATTTCGCGTAATTCAGACCTGACGAAATGTTGTAAGTGCCTTTTTCGTTGCAACTATTTTTCATCGACTCTAAGGCTTCTTTACCCCAATCGTCGGTAGGCTTTGAATTGACTGCGACCGTTAATCGCTTCCCATTGAGTTCCTCTTTACTGAGGGGGAACCGGTTGTAATGATTCGTGATCGTGCGCAGTTTCCAATTAGCTGCATATCCAACGTTTATTGCATCGTAATACGAACCGAAAACAACGTCAGCGCCTTGCGCTTGCAGCGCATTCGCAAGGTTTAGATTGGTATTCATGACGTCAATCTTGTTCTGAATTTCATGGGGCAGAGTCAATAGATATTTGGCATTGTGGGTCACAGTGCTGAGTGCTGCGAGTACAAGCCAGAAAAGTGTTACGCCGACACCCACTGCCGGTTTTGAAAATAGACTTGGCAAGGCTCCAAGACTCAACCAAAACAAAATTGCTAGTCCCGAACTGTAAATCCATACCGGATCTACAAAAGTGATAAACGCTCCCATGGTGGCCATCGCAACGAGCCAAGCAACCGCGATAGCACCCGCTTCACTCAATTCGCAGCGTGTTCGAATCGCTTGGACTACCGAGAAAACTGAAACACTTACAACCACAGCAACAAATACCCACATGAGCATTGATTGCCAGCTTCCCGACAAGAAGTGCGTGCTCGGAGCAAGGCCGAGCGAGTACGGTAAGAGGGTTCCCATGTAGTCGGAGACCCCCGTGAGTCCAAGGGCTGTGCCTCCAATGGTCTTGTAGTAATCGACGGCAATGAAGGCGCCGTGAGACGGGTCCCACTTATTGATATTCGCGTTTACGAAGTAACTGATAATCGCAGGAACTGTGCCAATAACGATTCCTAGAGCCGCGAAAGATAACTGTCGAATACGAGGAACTCTACGAATCACCACTAGCGCGAGTAGGGGTGCGATGAGCAAAATTATTGCTGGATGCGCATAAAAACCTAAGCCAATCAATAATCCACCAGACAAGGCGCTTAACTGAGTGACGCCTTTGGATCTTGAGAGGGTCAACGCTCCGGCTGTGACAAGTAGCCAAGCCATGTCCCAGTTAGGTTGCAGCCACCATACGCCAACTGGATTTCCTTCCGGACCTAGCAGCCCATGGATGATTGTTGGGCCGACTGCGATTGCAATGAGAAACGCCCACTTGGGTGCACAAGGAAAGAGCCTAAGAAATAACCTGGCCACAAGAAAACCTGTGAGGAAAGCCAATACCGGGCGAATACCCGCACTCACAAAATAGTTTCCCGGAGCGATCGCCTCAGCCAACACGGTAAACGGATACTCCAGCGGCCCTGCGTGCTTTTGTCCCGGGAAAGCGAGAACCACACGTGGATCTCGCAGCAAGCTCTGTGCCTGTATTCCGTCAGCCAAAATATCTTGATTAGGTATAACCGCTAACCATCCGATGAACGCCCAGACGAAGCAGAGCGCTCCTGAGAGGATCGCGAAACCATTCCTGCCCAGGACCCTTAATAGCGAGGCCATCAAATGCGGCGGATGAAACTCAGAAGTTTCTTTGGCGTAATTCGTCATAGGTCTTAAAACTCCCTTGAGGAATACCTTAGTTATTTTAAAAGGTCGTTGCCATGGACACGAGCTCCCTGTCACTACTCAACTGGCCTTTACTGCCGGAGAGAGGATCTTGATTTCGAAATATCCTGAGGCCACCGGCTAAGATATGGGTTCGCTAAACGTCGACGAACATGAGCTATTGAGGAGTTACGTGACCACTTTTGAAGGCGCGTCCATCCTCATTACTGGAGGCACCGGATCGTTCGGCAAAGCCTTTCTGGATCAACTGCTCACCACGCACAATCCTGCACGCGTAGTCATCTTCTCCCGCGATGAACTCAAGCAGTATGAAATGCGGCAAACCTGGGGCGATGATCCTCGAGTTCGCTTCTTCTTGGGTGATATCCGCGACCGCGACCGGCTGAACATGGCTCTGCGTGGCGTTGACTACGTAGTGCACGCGGCCGCCCTCAAGCAGGTCGATACCGCTGAATACAACCCGATGGAATATGTCAAGACAAACATCTTGGGTTCCGAAAACGTTATTCAGGCTTCCTTAGATGCCGGCGTGAAGAAGGTCGTTGCCCTCTCTACCGACAAAGCTTCATCGCCTGTCAATCTTTACGGCGCCACCAAGCTCACGGCAGACAAGCTTTTTATCTCGAGCAACCATTACGCCGTTGATGGTGGCACCCGCTTTTCAGTTGTGCGCTACGGCAACGTGATGGGCTCACGCGGATCTGTTATTCCATTTTTCCGCAATCTCGCAGCAGCCGGGCAACCACTTCCCATCACTGATGCCCGCATGACTCGATTCTGGATCACACTTCCTCAAGCCGTTGATTTCGTTATTGATTCTTTCACGGACATGTCTGGCGGCGAGCTTTATGTCCCACGCATTCCCAGCATGAAGGTCGTTGATCTCGCTGAAGCAATTGCGCCAGGGGCCCCACTTGTTGATATTGGAATTCGCCCTGGTGAAAAGCTCCACGAAGAGATGATCTCCACCGAAGATGCGCGCCGCACGGTGAAGCGCGCCGATCGCTACGTGGTGCAACCAACACTTGCAATGTGGGGCGGATTCAAGGAATCAGTAGGCGAAAGCGTCCCTGATGACTTTGCATACACCTCAGATAACAACGACCAGTGGCTCGATGTTCCACAACTTCGCGCCATGTTGGATGAATTAGGGCTGTGACCGCCGACTCCACGTGGCTTGTGGTTGGGGCCAACGGATTCTTAGGCAGTAATGCTGGGGCGTTTCTGCAAGGAACTGTTGATGTTGTTGGAACAGTTCGATCCCATTCCCCTCTTCCTGGGTTCAGTTCGATAGTCAAATGTGACATCACGGACGGCTCTTCAGTTGATTCAGTTATTCGCGCGATTCAGCCTGACGTAGTGCTGAACACGGCTGCAATCGCAAGCCATGAACTATGCGAGCGCGAGCCAGAACTCGCACATCATGCCAATGTTGTCGGTCCTCGTAATCTTGCTCGCAGTACCGCTGCTGTTGGCGCACGCTTCATCCACATTTCAACTGATGCTGTTTTTGATGGCGCTCGCGGCAACTACAACGAGACGGATACACCGTCTCCCTTTTCTTCATATGGGCAAAGCAAATTAGCCGGTGAGCTCGCTGTACTCGAAGAAAATCCTGCTGCACTTATCGCGCGCACAAATTTTTTCGGGTGGAGCCCCACAGGTTCCCGCTCTATTCTTGAATTCTTCGTCAACTCATTAACTCGTGGTGAATTGGTTAGTGGCTACAACGATTACATCGTCTCCTCAATTTATGCACAGGATCTGATGCAGATCTTGTGGGACCTCAATGCGGTGAAGGCATCGGGTGTATTTCATTGCGTAGCTGGCAATGCGCTTTCTAAGTTTGATTTTGGTGTCGCAGTTGCTGATCAATTTGGGTTGGACTCTGGTTTGATCCAATCGGTTTCATCACCACCGGGTGCTGACGGAATTTCTCGGGTTCGAAATTTGAGCCTTGATACCAAGAAGGCCTCGCAGTTACTTGGACGACTTTTGCCCACTCAAGAAGCCGGTTTGCAGCATGCATTTACCGATCGCTCCGAACTGCGAAATCAAATTTTGAGCTAACGGTTTTTCCATCCCGTTTTAATCCAGGAGTCGTAACGCATTGCAGTAAATGCGACCAGAAAAGGAAGAGCCTTCACCTTTTCGTGTATTTCAAGGTTCTTCAATGGCACGACGAGATCGACTCGAGCTGGATGAAGATAGGACTTAGTTTTTCGCTTAAGACTCCAACCGGATTTCGTGCCTTCTTTAAACACTTCATAGTCCGACACTCCATACATCTTGCAGCGGACCACAATTTCACTCCATGAGGTTTTACCTACTTCATGAACTACAGCATCTGAGATAGCGAAGGTCGCATTGAAGTCCTTGGCCCAGCGTTCACACAGTTCTGAATCGTCACTGAATCTGCGATTCGGGTCGTACGGGTGCGCTCTGAGCGTCTTACCGATGAACAGTGTTGGTGTTCCAATTACTGCGGCCGGTCCGGGAAGGAAACGACCTTTTCGCCACGCATTAAGTCCATTTGAAAGGTAGTCATCACCTTCAATGAGTGTTTGTGCGCTCACCCCTTGAAGGTTGCCTTGATTCTCAAGTTGGAGCGCTTGAATCATCTTTTCAAGTTCACCGCTAGGCAGTACGTTGTCGGAGCCCATATTGAGAATAAAGTGCTTTGTTGTCTGCTCAATGCCGATATTGCGTGCCATACCAAGGCCTTTGCCTGGATCGGTAACAACTTTATCCGCAAACTTTTCAGCAACTTCTCTGGTGCCATCAGTCGAATTCGCATCAACCACAATCAACTCGGTTATGCCAGCCGATCTCAAACTCTTGACGCATCTTTCGATACCGCTGATGGAGTTCAGTGTGCAGACCACTGCAGACACATCGGCTGGTGTGTATTTCATTGTCATGGATTCGCTACCGATGCCTTCACTACAGCCCAAGGAGCGCAGCTTGACGATCGAAGTCCGTCACTTGCGCACGTACTTCATCGAAGGTTCCGCGAGCTGTGATGCGCCCACCTTCGAGATAGAGCATTTGATCTGCGCGGCGCACTGTCGCCAATCGGTGGGCAACCGTGATCGTGGTGACCTGACCTTCAAGTTCGTCCAGGGTCTGCACGATCGATTGCTCGGTTTCAGCATCAAGTGCACTTGTCGCTTCATCAAGCACAAGCAGCCTTGGTCGGGTATAGAGAGCACGCGCAATACCTAGCCGTTGGCGTTGGCCACCGCTTAAACGAAAACCTCGCTCACCGATCTTTGTGTCGAGACCTTCGCGGCTTTCTTCAAGGAAATCAGCAAGGTGAGCGCGATTTAGGGCATCCCACACAAGTGCATCGTCGATGAGATCTCTCGGAAGACCCAGCGCAACGTTTTCGCGTACCGTTCCCTCAACTAGCGCAACTGCTTGCGGAACGTAAGCAATTGCACCGGGCCATCGGTTGATGGCCTCGCGTGGACTTACGCCGCTAATCGTGACCGTGCCTGATTGAGGTTCCATAACACCAAGCACAACATCGGCAAGGGTTGATTTGCCTGCCCCTGTTGAACCAACCAATGCCACTGACTCACCGGGCTTGACCACAAGATTTGCCTCAATCAATGCTGGTTCAGTTGCATCGGAGTAGGTCAATGAAACTTCTGTTACAACAACAGTTGCATCGAAATCCGGGTAGCCAGCAGCAATGTGTTCGTGGATGGTTTGCGCAGTCATGCGCTGACTTGCTGGCTTTGATGAATTCATCCCTTTAGAAGTTAAGAAATCGGCAAGGAAGAACGTCGGCTGAGCTTGCACAGACGCATTACGGATAGTGATCGTCGCGCCTTGCAGGCGCAGTAATGCGGGAACGACCCGAGAACCAGCAGCAAGGAACAGTGCCGTTGTTGCGGCAGCGGCGGCCCAATCCTTAGTAAGGAACTGAACAACACCGAGGAGAAGCACACCGAAATACAAAGCAGCTTCAAGAACGTACTTAGGAATTTCCATAATGAATGCGCTCGTTGCACTGGCATTCGCATAGTTGCCAACGATGCGTTCGTATCGGCCGATATAAAGATCGCGACGATTCAACACTGTTGCTTCGCGGTAGGTAGCGAGCGCTTCAGAAACTGATGTCAGAGTGTCAATTGAGCTCTCAGTGATGATGCGGGCATTGCGCTGCGTCCAACGATTAAGGAAGCGGCCAAGCCCTACCACCACTAATCCGAAGAAGCCCATCGCAACCAGCGTCAGAATCGGATCAAACAACAACAGCGAAACACCAACGATTGTGAAGAGGAATACCTCAGCCGCAATAGTGATTGCTGACCCAAGCAACGCCACCGTCGCTGCGCCAACACCAGAGCCAAGCGCGTAGATCGCTTCGCTTGTTGTCCAACGCTGCACATCAACGAGTGGTCTGCTCAGGAACTCCTGGGCAAGGCGTACCGAAACATCGCGTTGCCGATTCGCAAGAAAGCGAATCACTCTGCGCGACATAAATGCCGAGAGCACCGTTTTGAGAATGAGAATTGCGACGGCACTAACCGCAATGAGCACCGTGAGCTGAGAAACAGTGAGATCCCCTAAGCCCAGTTTGGTTAACAAGTTTTGAACCCAGGAAGGAGTGCCATCGAGCCCGATACCCGAAACTGCCACCGCGGCTACAAGCCCCACAAGGGCGATGCCAATGAGATCGAGCAACCCGAGGGAAACCTGGATGGCTGCAGCCAAGAAGAGGAGCTTTCGCTTCTCCTTCGGCAAGAGCTCCACAGCGCGCTGGATCGACGCTTTAACCCCGGGATTTCCAAAATCGGCCACTGAAAGCCCGTTATGGGAATTGTCCGGCTCGCTCGGTAGTCGCTCGGAACTCTCACTCACAGCGGATAACGTACCGGTGTCCTCGTATTCCTACGGTCTTGGAGAACTGTGACTGACCTATTCATTGGTGTCGTGAGCCACCTGGGCAGCCGCTTTTCCCAAAATCAGGAGGAAGGCGGGCTGGCATTTGGGCTGGCTCGAGCCCTCGAGATGCTTGGCCGATCCATTGAGATTCAGGTCAATACCCTTGATGCCTGGTCTCCAGAGGTTTTGCCTCTTTCCCCCGAGGTGGGTCGTGCCTCGGCATTCGCGAGCCTGGATTTCGAGCAGACTTGGGATACTTACCTCAACGAGGGTGTCTCGACCTCCATTACCGCTCGATTTCGCCGTTCTGGGGAATTCCAGGCTCGTCGCCTGAAATTAGGGCTTGCCGCTCGTTCATCGAGTTTTGCCTCATCATCCGTGGCCGCGACACGGCGATTACTCAATATTGAGCTTTCCCACCTGCATTTATGGCGGGAAGGGCTTGCTAGCGGCGCTCAGTGGATCTTGATCCTCGAAGACGATGGCGGATGCGCAGATCTCGGTGACCTCTCGGCCGGCCTCGATGCATTATTGACTGCTGATGGAGCAGATTGGCTCTACGCCAATATTTCTGCTTCCTTTGATGCCACCCAACTCGGCGTTCGACATCTGCTCACTCCATCATCCCTGCGATGGAAAGGCGGCGCGATTCGCACGATTCAGTCGGCATCTCGGCCAATATCCAACACGGTGTGCGCGATTGTGTATCGGAGAGAATTCCTCGATGAAGTTGTCTCACAGTTCGAGCTACTTCCTCTTGAGCCCGTCATCCCCATTGATTTCAAATTGAATGCAGCCCTGATGGCTCTCTACGCGAATGGGAAAATCAAGGCAGGCGATTGTCTTCAGGTCGAACCGGCCCCAATCGTGCAGATGTCAATGCACGAGATGGGATGATTTGCCAATGAAAAGTTACGAGCGGGTTGTCGATTCAGTTGCTCGTCGCTTTGGCCTCCAAATCTCCCGGGTGAGCAACGCTGGCACTCGGCTGCCAGTTGAGGCCACTCCTGCTGACGCGGAACTCATTGCATCCCTTCGCCCCTTCACCATGACCAGCGCTGAACGCCTGTGGAGTTTGATTGGTGCGGTTCGTTATGTGACCGATGCAGGGTTGCCCGGCGACTTTGTTGAATGTGGTGTCTGGCGAGGTGGCAGCGTGATGGCCATGGCCAAGGAACTCGGCCGCCTTGGCGTGAATGATCGCAAATTCTGGCTCTATGACACCTACGCCGGCATGACCGAACCGACAGAATTCGACGTTGAAGCAGGCACAGGAGTAACCGCCACAGAAATGCTTTCAACAACCGATGTTGGCGACGGAAACAATGTGTGGTGCGTTGCTGGCCGCGCAGATGTCGAGGCAAATGTGCGCATCACTGGTTACCCATTCTCGAACTTTCAATTTATTGAAGGTGACGTTGCAGAAACATTGAAAACATCTGTTCCTGAAAAAATTGCTCTGCTACGCCTTGATACTGACTGGTACGAATCAACTCGCATTGGTCTAGAAGTTCTCTACCCGCGCCTTGTTCCAGGTGGTGTGTGCATTCTCGACGATTACGGCCACTGGCAAGGGGCTCGAACTGCGGTAGACGAGTACTTCGCCGCGCTTGGACATCGGCCATATATGCATCCAATTGACTACTCAGGCCGCGTGTTCATTAAGAACGGCTGAATACATGACTGACCAGCCTTGGCTCAGCGTTGTTACCGTGGTGAAAGACGACATCGCAGGGCTCACTCGCACCTTACATTCGCTCAAAAGTCAACAACTCAAACGAGTTGAATACCTTGTAATTGACAGTTCGTCGAATCGCGATGAAGTTGATGCGTTACTCGGATCATCAGGTTTTGATTCACCGGATTTTTCGTTTTCGTATTCATGGGTTGAACCACAAGGAATCTATGTAGCCATGAATACAGGTTTAGCTCGTGTTCAGGGTACATATGTCTACTTTCTAAATGCGGGCGATGAATTGGTTCCTGACGTGTTGAGCCAGGTTCATGATGCAAGTCTTGAATGCCAAGCAACGTGGCTCATCGGGCAAGTCGAAGTCGTTTCAGTGAATGGTTCGACCGTCGTGACGCCAGAGTGGGATTACGAATCGGAACAGCGAGCGAAGTTCGCCCGTGGGAAATTTGCTCCCCATCAGGGAACGTTTGCAAGAACAGAGGACTTGAGAGCCGTTGGGGGTTTCGATGTACGATTTCAGATCGCCGCCGACTACTCAGCGTTTCTCAAGCTAACTCTCATCAGAAGTCCACGAATGCTTGGGTTTCCAATAGCGCGTTTTTATGAAGGTGGAACCTCTAGTGAGAACTGGAGGGCTTCATTTATTGAATTTCATCAGGCTCGCTTGGAAACATTTAATCTAAACGCACTAGGAAAAAGTATCGAGTACTTTTACACCGTTCGGCAAATTGCGGCAGTCGGAATCTATAAAGGCTTCTGGTCAAAAATATTTAGGTCTTAACGACTCTTGAATTTCCACTTACTCATTGACCTTCAGATAACTTTTTTGCCCGTCGCTGCACTTCATTTGCTGCGAATCGCGTGGCAACTCGAACTGGCGCTTCCCAGATCCACTTACATTTCCGTGCGATTGGGCTTAATGCAGCGCGCTTGGCACGTTCAGACTCTGCAATATTCGTATTGCGGTCATCAACAGTCAGGGAAGTTGGATGCCAACGGAAGGATGAAACAACTTGCTGCACGTCCACAAATGCACCGAGCTTTTTCAACTTGAGTAGCAGGTCAAGATCGAAGGCGAGTTTGTAGCTCTCGTCGACTCCACCGACTTCCTCCCACGCCGACGCCCGAACCAGCATGCCCGGCTGCGGAATCAGGTCAGGACCCCAGCCAAGGATTCGAGTTGCCCATTTACCGGCTTGGCTCACCCAGAGCTGGCGACCTTCAGGATCGATATAGCGACAGGCCCCATAGGCAACAACAACGTCTGGGTTCTCATCTAGGGCTCGAACAGTTGCCGCAAGGGACCCTGGCTCTAAGAGGTCGTCGTCGTTAAGCCAATTGAAGTAGGTGTGATGGGCTTGGAGCTCCTTGGCGCCCAGGTTGATTGCGCCGGTCAGGGAACCAGGATCTGCGATCACTGGTATGCCAAACTGCTCTGCCGCCTCCAGGACGCTTGGCTCACTCACGGGAGCCACAATCACGATGTCAGCGGGCACTTCCTGCGCCCGAATGGATTCCAGGGTTTGAAGCAGAAATTCGGGTCGCTGGCCCAAAGTGGCCACGACTAGCAACACTCGTGGGTCAGTCATGATCCCGATAGTCTAGGGATTCTTATCCTGCTGCTTTGGAGCGTGCGTGAAGGAAGAATCCGACGTGGCGAATCTCGCCGAGGGTCGATTCATGCATGCCTTGGCCCAGGAGCTCTGGAATTTCCCACGCAGCCTGACGGGTAACGGAGTCCGTGCCACCTTCGATGTGCTGAAGCAACATCTCCCAGGTTTAGTCACCCACGAGGTACCCAGTGGCACGCGAGCCTTTGACTGGACCATTCCCGATGAGTGGAATATCCGCGATGCCTACCTCATTGGCCCAGACGGAACCAAGATCATCGATTTTGCCAACAGCAATGTTCATGTTGTCGGATATTCAGATCCGGTAGATCTACATCTCACCCTCGATGAGCTTCAGGCACACCTTCATTCGGATGCTGAACATCCAACCGCCATTCCTTATGTCACCAGTTATTACAACCGGGTCTGGGGTTTATGTCTGCCTCACGAGGTTCGCGAGGCGCTACTCCCAGGTGAATACCACGCTTACATTGACAGCACGCTGCAGCCGGGTTCGATGACCTACGGCGAATTAGTGATTCCAGGTGAACTCGAAGAAGAAGTCTTTATTTCCACCTACATCTGCCACCCGTCACTTGCAAACAACGAGCTCTCAGGGCCGGTTGTTTCAGTTGCACTTGCTCGATGGTTGATGTCACTACCTTCACACAAATACTCGTACCGTTTTGTGTTCGTCCCAGAAACAATTGGCGCGATTACTTATATTTCGCGCAATCTTGATCACCTCAAATCACATGTGATCGCAGGAATGCAACTCACCTGCATCGGCGACGAAGGCGACTACTCGTATATGGCCTCGCGTTTGGGTGGACTTCCTATCGATCGAATTGCACGGCGAGCAATTGCTCAAACACCACAACCTGTTGAATATTCTTATCTCGATCGAGGAAGCGACGAACGTCAATACTGCGCGCCTGGTGTCGATCTTCCTTTGATTTCATTAATGCGAACCAAGTACGGCTCATACCCGCAGTACCACTCCTCCGCAGATGACCTCACCTTTGTCACACCAGCGGGCTTGCAAGGAGGCTTCGATCTCGTAGCTGCAGTAATTCATGAACTTGAAACTTCTGTGTATTACCAGGCAACTGAGCACTGTGAGCCACAGCTTGGAAAGCGTGGTCTCTATCACGCCATGCATGGCCGAACCGTTGCTGGCGAAATTCTGCTGCGCACCCACGTACTCAGTTATTCAGACGGGCGGCATTCGCTCCAAGACATGGCCGATCTATTGGACCGTCCTGTTGAAGAAATCCAGATACTTGCAACAGAATTGCTTGAGCACGGATTGCTCACTGAAGTACATCTGAGGAAAGGCGCTTGATGTCAGTCGCATCGCACTACGACGGCAGTGCTTCGAGTTATGGGGATCAATACGACCCAGAAAAGATCTGGACGAACGAGGAATACCCAGCTAATTTCTTTCGCTTGCAACTTGTGCAGCGACTCCTTGCCGAATTCGGTTCAACTTCGGTCTACGAACTTGGCGTGGGTGACGCTTCACCCCTCTCGACCATCGGTGCCACCGGCTTACGCGTTGCTGGCAATGACATTTCACCGGAGATGGTCAAGGTGGCACGTGGGAATATGGAGGCTCGTGGCCTCGAAGGTTCACAAATCACCTGGCTTGATGCGCAAGATGCGAATGCACTTGCCGCTGAACGCGAACTGCGTGGAGAATTTGATTCGGTCATGGCTCTCGGCGTAATTCCACACGTCAGTGATGACCTCGCTTTTGTGCAAGGCATGGATTCATTTCTGCGACCTGGCGGTCAATTAATTTTGCAGTTCCGCAATTCGATGTTCTCCATGTTTACGTTTAACCGTCTCACCAAGGAATTCATTCTCGATGAACTCCTTGTTGATGTCCCCGAGTCGATCAAGGCAGTTGTCTCATCGGATCTTGACTCTCGCCTTGAGGTAAACAAGCCACCGGTCCGCACACGCCCTACTGGCGACGGCTACGACGAAATCCTGGCTCGCTTCCATAATCCTTTTGAATTGTCTGAGATTGTTCGCTCACTTGGCTACTCAGACTTGAAGTTCCATTGGTACAACTACCACCCTGCGTACCCAATGCTCGCTGATCAGATCGATCCACGCGAATACCGTGAAGCTCAGATTGCTCTGGAGCACGAAGGAACCTGGCGCGGAATGTTCCTATGTTCTGCTGGCATCATCGAAGCAGTAAAGAACGCCTGACCATGACTCAACCGTTCGCAATGCTCTTAAAGTCTTACAGCGCGGACTTTGAGTATGCCCAGCGTTTGGTTACCTCATTCAATACGTTCAATGCGGATGGGGTGCACTTATACGCGGTTGTTCCAGACCACGACTTAGAACTCTTCGCACCACTTACTTCAGAAAATATCGAATTCCTTGGTGAGTCTCGATTTGCTGAGCACCTAGTAACTGAGCCAGTTCATGGAATGCGCCCTGGATACATCAATCAGGAAATCATCAAATTAGCGTTCTGGGAACTTGGATTGGCGGACAACTACTTCTGTGTTGACTCTGATGCTGAATTCATTCGAGAATTCCGTATTGCCGATTTCATGTTTGATGCGATAACGCCTTATTCAGTGCTCGTTGAAGATCATGAGCTGGAAGTTGAGCCTGCTTACTACAACCAGTATTGGAAAACTCGCTCTACTGAAATTCAGCACATTGCAGATTTAATTGGGTGGGATTCCTCGGTCATCCGCACCTGCCACGGCCATACTGTTTTTTCTTCAACGGTGTTGCGCTCTTTCGTTGAAACTTTTCTTGCGCCACGCGGCTGGGATTACAAAGACGCGCTTGCCGAGTCCCCATATGAATTCAGTTGGTACAACATATGGCTGCAGTACGCGCAACCGATAGCCATCCATGCTCGAGAGCCCTGGATCAAGGTATTCCACCACGAAGGTCACCATCTTGAGTACCTAATGCGGGGCGTCACGATCAAAGACATTGCTCGCGGCTATCTCGGTATCGTCGTGAACTCCAACTATTCACGCGATCTCGGTGTCGTCGATGCCTCGGCAAGCAAGCCGGACTCCTTGGCTCGTTACCTCTCCTATGGTGAGCTACTCGGAGTCTTGTCGGCAAAACTCAAGGACACCGCTCAGCGCCGCTTCAAACGCTGAATCTCCTACATACTCTCCATCGATTAGAGTTGCGGATATGAGCGAATTGGTCGACAAGGCACTCAAGTTCCCGCGCCTTGCGAAAACCGTTGCCGCAGCGCATAGCTTCAATGGGAGCGCAACCATCCCTAGATCTACGCCAGGGCAAACGCAGTTCAATATGCGTTCAGCTATGGATATCGATCCCCGCCTTGGTAAGTGGGTGTCACGCCGTGTGATCAAAGAAAATGATCCACAGGCTTGGCAACTCGCTGACTGTAATTCGAGCCGATTCATTGATTTAGCTGAAGCTGATCGAGCTGTTGCCACAATTCAGCGCGACGGCTTTTACGTTTTTGATCACGTTGTTGACCACAGCATTACGGATGCCATTCGCGCGTTTGCAGAAAAAGCACCCTGCGTTGCACGTGGCGCGAACACACCAGCAGCTACATACCCACGTTCAAATCCAGCTGTAGGCCGATATGACTTCGATGAGGCAACTGGCTTACAGTGCCCAGAAGTTCAAGAATTTGCTACTGATCCCGTGATGGCTCTGATTTCGCAAAAGTATCTTGGTCAACCAGTTGTGATGGACGAAGTGGCATTTTGGTGGACTACAAGCCAGCGGGCTCAAGATGCCGATGTCAACGCACAACTCTTTCATCAGGATCGCGATCGTTTGTCCTTCTTAAAGTTCTTTATTTATTTGACTGATGTCGACCCAGAGACGGGCCCTCACATGTACATCAAGGGCACTCATCGAAAACTCCCTCGTTCTTTGCGCGGTGATGGTCGTAAGACTGATGAAGTCGTTCGGGCAGCTGGGCTATGGAACAACGTGGCAGAGATCTGTGGCCCAGCCGGCTCAATCATGGCTGTCGACACGATCGGATTGCATAAAGGGAAAACTCCACTTCGTGGAGACCGTCTTGCCTTAGAGAGTGAATTCTCAACATCACTTTTCGGTATGGATTACGAAACCCCCGAATTCACACCTACAGAACTTACGCGTGAACGCGTAGCACAAATGCCCTGGGTACTTCAGCGTTACGGTTTGAATCCTTCAGCATAAATAGATTCATATTCACACTCGGGTACATCGATCTCTGCATCAAAAGTGCGCTCGGTAACTGAGATGAGGCCAGCTCGCTCTAACACGTGCTTGAGATTTTCGATATCAAACATGTATTGATGTTCGCCACCCATGTAGGCGATGTAATTCACTGCATCAATCGCCGTTGAATCATTGAATGCTGGCTTCCAGGCTAAGAATTCTTGCGGCAGTTCGCGCAATCCCATGTATGCCTCTATGTATAGGCGTGCATTGGGAACCGAGATTGAAAATTTTCCTCCTGGCTTAAGTACCCGCATGCATTCCTGCAACACCGTCTGCCCTTGATCAAATGTGAGGTGCTCAAATAGGTGCGAGGAATACACAACGTCGACGGATCCATTGGGAAATGGGATTCCTCGGCGCAAATCCCAGTAGAGGTCACAATCCTGCGTCACATCAATGCTTGTGAACCCATGACGGCCTGGGCCACCACCACCAATATCTAATTTGATTGAAGACTGAGTTTCGAGAAGATGTTTCACACGTTTTGGTGTTGGTGCCATATTATTGCGGTCAATTACATATCTATATATCTCGGTGCTACATGGAATACTTGTTTTGATTCGTTCACGCATTGATGACATCCGAGTTCAATTCCCCTTGTGTACTGCCTTACTTGTTACGCGTGAGCCTCCACCGCTGCAACCTATTCTCGAGGTGACTCATATCCAACGTAATTTTATTCGCTTCGCAGAGGTCTATGCCACCGAGCGAACGCATACCGACGTCATTCTTGTTCACAAATTCGTAGGTGAATCCTCGTCGCTTCATCATGAGCCCATATGAGACAGCCCCGGGCCACCATCCGGGTTCACGATTTTCAAGGGCATGACCAAGCTCTTCAACTGTTGCGACTCCTGTTGCGCATCCCAACTTGTCGTAAGCACATGGGCCCATGACGATGACTGGTCGCTTAGCAAAAGCGGCTTCTACTCCAGTGGTGGATCCATATGTGACCACGATGTCTGCCTGACGCATGAGCTCGTATGAATCAGCTTCCGAGAATGGATCCAAATGCATGTCAGGCTGGGCGTATGCAACGGCTTCAAGCCATTCTTCAACATCTAGTTTTGGCTTCATCCGCTTATGCGGGTGTGAACGAACGACGAGTGAATAGCCGGGGCGCTTTCTGCATTCATCAGCCAGAACCTTCAGTGCATTATTTTGACCCGCAAAATAGGCATCCCAGTCCAATTCAAGCTCTGCGATTTCATCTCCTGAAGAGCTGAAGTACACGACGGTGCATTCAGCTTCTGGAAGTTGAATTTCAACTCCCTTTTTCTGTGCATCTACAAAGAGAGCATTTGCTGGGTCCTCGTGATTGATGCGTTCAAGGAACCAACGGCTTCCCAATTCATCGCGCTCATCCACAGGCCACTGCTCATACATTGCGAGCATGCGCCTTTGCAGTGCATCCCAGTCGTGTGTTGCGTCGATCGTCAAATCGAAATCAGTGTGCGATCCACCCATGTCGTAGTTCAACACAGGTAGACCGCGAGTTTCCGCTGCAGCTGCCGCAGCACGATCATGAAGGAACCGACCGTTGTAAGTAATCAGAGCTGTGATTTTGCAATCATCGATGAGCTTCAAGGTTTGGTCATACACATAGGCATAGGACTTTGCAGTCGCCTCTACCCATTTCTTTGGCCACAGAAAGTCATCGGTGACTGGAGTTTCACGATCAGGATGCACCTGCAAAATTGCACGCCCTACGGCAGTTCCTCGATATTGCATTGCACGAATATTTGTTCTATTCAGCACCTCTGGAAGCTGAACTCGTTCCATAGGACGCCAATGTTTAATCGGCGGATTGGCGAAGGCAGCCTTGGCTAACCCTTGGGAAATCAGGCCTTTACGCACTCTCTGGTCACGCCCAGGAGAGTTGAGAATTCGACTGATGTTTCGACTCGTGGTCCAACCCACATCGTGTAGTGGGGTGCGTCCGGCCCAAAAAGCAAGGGTTACTTCAGATCCGATTGACTTCAGGCTTAATGCGATATCGGCGAGAGCACCTTGGGCAAAATCCCAATGATTGAAGGAACTTAATAGTACGTTTGTGCGCTGCTCAGGAGTGAGTACTGAAGCAATGTAGGCACCGACAGACGGGTGTTCCGCGCGGATGTTGTTTTCTGAAACGGCATTCATGTCAGGAACAGATTACTTCAGCAGCGATTCATATACGGAAGCAGTTTCACGCGCAGAGCGTTCCCAGGAAAATTGTGCGGCTCGAGTAATTCCTAATGCCGACAATCTAGCGCGTTCTTCATTGCTGTTCAGTACTTCATTCATGAGCGTTGCCAATTCAGAAATGTTCCCAGGAATGAAATATCGAGCTGCATCACCGCCAACTTCGGGCAATGAAGTTGCTGCAGCCAAAATTGTGGGTGTTCCACACGCCATCGCTTCAAGTGCGGGCAGTCCAAAACCTTCAAATCTGGAAGGAAATACGCACAAATCAGCATTGCCGTATGCCGCGCTCATTTCGGCATCAGGCAATGTGCGTTGTTGAACGTTTCGGGAGATGCCCAATTCCTTAATCATTTGGCTCTCAGCTCTAGTGAATTCACCGCCACCGATAAAGAGCAAAGTCAGGTCAGGATGTTTAGGAGCAATTTGGGCAAAGGCGCGAATAAGCACTTTTGCATCCTTGTACTGGCTGCGATTGCCTACAAAAAGCACGTATCTCTCAGGCAGATCTTTCCAACGCTCCGCTCCCGGTGTGAAAATCGGATCGACACCGTGATGTACCACGGTGATCGGTGCTTTTACCGAACCGTAGGTTGCTAAAAGGTCATCCCTTGTGGCAGCTGAAACACAAATCACGTGATCTGCAAGTTCCACGTAGCGTTGCTTACGCGTAATGAAATCTAGGCGACGTCGAGTAGCGGGCATTCGCTCAGGGATCATGTCGTGAATCGTTACTACGCGCTTTGCGCCTGGGTAGCCAGAAAGCCCGTGCGGTAAGTAAAAGGTGTTATGAATGATGTCAACGCGAACCTTTGGACGCACTCGTGTGAAATATCGAGCAAGGGCCCTGTATGAGTTTGCCGCTGATTCAACCTTGAGTGCAGCCGTTGTGGCCTTGCTGTCCAAAACGTAACGATTCACAATCGGTGCACGGAGCGGTTCCAGCTCAACCCCGATTTCTGGGTGCGCCACATATTGCTTGGCCAATTCAGCAAAGAGCCGAGAAATCCCGCCATACTCCTGGATAGCAAATATCTGCTCATCAAAGGCTAGGCGCACCTAGTGATTCTATTGGCCTCGTTCGATTTCCTTTGGTTCTACACTTCATACGGCCTAAGGAGGTTCTCATCAGTATCGATACTGGCAAGCGAGTTGTTGTATATCCCCTCAGCGGATACATCAATCGCTTGCAAGCCGTAGCGAGCGCGTCACTCTTAGCCGAAGAACTCGGGTGGACGCTCATTGTGGCTTGGGAGCCTCAACCTGTCGCCGCTGCTCCAGCTTCCGCTGTATTTAGCGAAACTTTTTGCCTAACCAACGTTCGCACTGCTGCTGAAGTGCAAGGTTCTCTGGGTTTCGAACTGACCCAAGTACCGAATTACCTCAATTTTGATAGCAACACAGGTGTGATCACGCTTGCTGGACACGATCGCGGCGAACAAATGTTTATGCCAAAACTGAGATCCATCCTTTCGGATCATCCAGAACTTCATACGCTGGTTCTCGTAGCTGGCGGTCATTTTGGATTTACTGCAAATCTTGCACCTGCCGAGCAAGAAATGGCATTACATGCCAAGCGCTCCCAGTGGTATCAAACTGTCGAACTCAACGATGCGATCGAAACTCCAGCAAGAACCGCGATCAAAAATCACACTCCTTATGTAGCACTACATCTGCGATACACCGATCGATCGCATCAAGTGCCTTCCAAGAAACAGATCGAGAGTGCCCTATTGCATCTTCGAGATTCCACTACAACTCGATCTTTATTCATCGCAAGTGATACTTCGGCAGCGCGTGATGAATGGGTGAAGCGGGCGCAGACCCTTGGATTCTCACCTTGGTTCATTGAGCACGAAGTGTGGGATCGTGCAGATCCACGTAGTGCTCACCCAGCACTTATTGACTGGCGTGTACTGGGAGCAGCTGAAGCTCTCGTGTTCTTCAATGCATCATCATTTGCGTATGAAGCCGCTGTGGCCTCGGGGCACTTTGAACGCTCCATCGGGCTTTCACCTCACAAGCTGAGCAAGGTTCGGGCAACAGCTGGGGAATATATGCATGCAGGTTTGAGTTACCCAAAGCGGCACGGTTGGTTCGGTGCTCGCTAAGGCAAGAATCCCTCTTGGATTGATGCACCGCGTAATGCAAGCGAACCTGAGAACTGCGGAGTGCAGAGTGGATAGACATTCCAGCATTGGTCAGATGCAGACGGGGTAAGTACCGCCAAACCGCTGCTCAAATGTTGGCTTTCGGTTGGTGCGAAAACAATTGGCGCTGTCTTGAGTTCAACTGAAATTGGCCCCAACGCCCAAGTCTTTATTTCGGTATCAAGATTGGTATCCAGCCTAAAGATCGCGCAGTAACCAACAACTAAGAAAACTGCCAAACTTGAAGCGCAGAGCGCCGCAGGTGTCATGTGCATGAGCATTCGAGTTTGACGCGATGATCTCGAGATCGCAAAAAGTGCCCAACCAATAGGGATCACCCCAAGGCTAAACACGGGACCCCAGGCGAAACGGAATGACGGCGGCGATGCCAGAAACCATGCTGCACACGTCAATAGCGATGGCAGCATTACCAAGAGCATTGCTTTCCATCGCACATTCGCACTTCGTGCAGCCACCATCAAGGTCACAATCGCTGTGATGAACAAGGCGATGCACACATACGTTTCCCACTGCGAAGGCAATCTCGATAGCCATGCTGGAATCCAGTTCCAACCTGCCGCCGCCTCCCACAAATGAAGCGGGTCTCGTGCCGCACCAAGTGTTGGCGTGCGATTCCACACCGGATCTGGAGCAAGCCACTCAACGGAGAACGGATGGAGAGACAGGGGGTACTGCAACCATCCACTCAAAATGAAATCTCGAATTGATTGAACAATCGCGAACAGAGCAGCAATCACGGCTGCAGTGACCCACAGAGTTTTTGATCCAGTGCTTTTCGGTCTGGTTTCCTTTGCCTGCGATCGTCGGGTGATGAAGTAACGCACTACTAGTACACCAACAACCCCAACGAGAAACACGCCCATGAGTGGACGCAAACTCACTAACAGCACTGCGATCAAGAACGCGGTTGCGCCATTTCGGGCTCTATTTGCCTCACTCCAAATTACGTCTGACAAATAGGCGGTCGCCACCATGGTTAGTGCAAGAACGGCAGCATCTGAACTTGGGCTTGTCACCCAGTAGTCGGATAACGCAACCATTGGAACCAGAGTGACGACAGCGCCAACGAGTAACACGTATGCACCAACAGTGCGTGACCCTCTAATCCATCGCAAAGCCAAGTCAAGAACCATCATGGAAATAATCAGACCGTTGACAAGTCGATAACCTTCGCCGTCCCAGGGACCATTTCCGAGGAACGCTGCGACCGGGAATAAACTGTTGTTGTAGCCAAAAGGGAAATATAGATTTGCAAGGCCCGGGATTGTTGAATAGTCACCTGCGTATTTGATTGCTCCAAGGTGATACAACCCAGTGTCGTAATTAGTTACTGGCCCCAACGCTGCAAAAGCGAGATAGATGACTGCTACCGCAAGTGCTACGAAGAGAATTTTCGTGAACACACTGTTCTTGAGATCAACGGCAGAAGTTGACCACGATCCAGTTATGTAGCGAAATAATGAGAATGCTCCGAAACCAACCAGAACCGCACCCATAGCAACGGCGACTGATGCATCTCGCAATGGCGCGAACACACCAAAGACAAGAATCGCAAGCACGACAACAGCAAAGCCCCACCACAGTGCTTGTCTAGCTATAACGAATTTCGATTCAACTGGTCGTCCAACACTTACAAGGCCGAAGCCAATCGCAACGCAACTCGCTGCTATCAATGCCCAAGTAACGAGGACAAGAACACTACCGATCATTAATCGAGCAAAGTTGATCGAAAGAATTCGATGGTGGTAGCTAAACCTTCATTAAGCGCAATCGTCGGTTCCCAACCAAGCTGCTGCATTGCACGAGTGATGTCAGGTTGGCGGCGAACCGGATCGTCCTGGGGAAGTGGCAGGTACGTGAACTCTGACGTTGTTTTGGTTTGCTCGACTACAAGGTGGGCGAGCTCGGCAATCGTGAATTCACCAGGGTTTCCTAGGTTAATTGGTCCCGTGACTTCATCTTCAGAATTCATCATTGCGATGAGTCCGTCAATGAGATCACTGACGTAACAGAAGGATCGCGTTTGTTGGCCTTCACCATAAATAGTGATGGGCTGGTTGTTAAGCGCGCTCACGACAAAGTTTGAGACCACTCGGCCGTCATAAGGATGCATGCGCGGGCCATAGGTATTGAACAGGCGGACAACCTTGATCTTGAGATTGTGTTGACGGTGGTAGTCAAAGAAAAGAGTCTCAGCTGCGCGCTTGCCCTCGTCGTAACAAGCACGTGGGCCAATCGGGTTCACGTTGCCCCAGTAATCCTCTGTTTGAGGGTGTACGAGCGGATCGCCATAGATCTCAGAAGTTGAGGTGAGCAGAATCTTGGCGCCTGTGCGCTTGGCCAAACCCAGCATGTTGATTGATCCATGCACGGCAGTTTTCGTCGTCTGAACCGGATCCCGTTGGTAATGAACTGGGCTCGCTGGGCATGCGAGATGGTAAATCTCATCAACTTCCACGTAGAGCGGGAAGGTGACGTCGTGCCGCATCACCTCAAAACGAGGGTTATTCAGCAGGTGAGCGATGTTGTCTTTGGTGGAGGAATAGAAGTTATCCACGCAAAGAACGTCATAACCGTCGTCGAGGAGGCGCTCACACAAATGTGAGCCAATGAAGCCCGACCCGCCTGTGACGAGTGCTCTTCCTTTGACGATGCTCATGCATTCCTCCCTAACCTGCGCCTAACGTACCGGCCTGGGATGGCATCATGCCCATATGGATCCAGTGTCACAGCCCATCTTGGTGCTGATGGACTATCGCGGAGGCGATCGTTTCCGAAGATGCTTGGCATCGGTGGCGCAAGCAGAGCAATTCTTCTCGCGAATCCTGATCTCCGTAACTGCTGCACCAGATTCAGAAGATATGGCAATTGCAGAGCAGTACAGCTTGGATCATCCCAACTCAAAGGCCGAGATTCTTTGCACAGGTGTTGAACTTCCCACTCTTGAACACCAGGCCTTCTGGGTTGACTACCTTGAGAAAACAGGCGCCTCACCGCAGGACTGGATCTATTGGCTTGCCTACGACGATCAAATTCGCACAGCTGGAATTGAGTTGATCTCCCGTGCGGATGGGAGCTGGAATCTCACTCCCAGGACTGCCTATTTCGGCCCCTGGGCAATGCGCCATGAACAAGCCGACGAGCTTTACCCGGGCCCGTGGGATGAGCCCCTTGAATCCTGGACCTCGTTTCCAGTGCCGGAACCAACTCGGTTGCCAGTGATCGCTTGGATTGCCCGCCAATTGAAACAACCGACGTACATGCAGATGTCTGGCTCAATCTGCTCCTTTGAAAGCTTTTTGCAACTCCGCGACGGTCACCCGCGAAAGACTGGGCCCATGCGTATTGAGATGGCTATTGCGTCAGCCACGTGCAATACCCATGTTGAAGAATTTCCAGAGCCCATCAGCATCATTTATGGCCGACCTAACTCCGATCGAGCTTCGTATGGATCAGCTGCTCGCAAAGAAGATAAGCACCTTCTCCTGTGGCTTGCACGCTATGGCATCGCACATCCGCGTTCTATTCCTTCACTGATTAGTCAGTCAGTCTCCGTTGGTGCGCAATTCCTCGGACTGGGTAAGAATGCAGAAACCACAGTCGAAGAGGACTGGGTCGTTCGGGGAACGGTGCAGCCATGAAGGTGCTACATGTCAGCACATATGACGGCAATGGAGGTGCGGGGCGTGCAGCGTTCGCACTGCATCGAGCCATGTGTGATCACAACATTGACTCTTCGATGCTGGTCGCGCAAAAGAGTTCACATGATTCACATGTTCGCGAAACAGGTGGAAATCGCTGGAAAGCTGCTCAATTCGCTGACCGAAAATTATGGAACCTGCAGAAGTCTGTGAATTCCTCTTGGCGTTCACCTGCCTACTTCGGTTCATTGAATGCAGACGTGCTCAATGCATCTGACGCTGATGTCATTAATTTGCACTGGGTTACCAACGGTTTTCTATCGATTAAAGAAATCAGCAGGATCACGAAGCCAATTGTGTGGTCCCTGTATGACATGTGGGTGTTCTCAGGAGCTGAGCACTATGGCGCTGACGAATCGGATGCACGCTGGCGCAGTGGCTACACAAAAGCCAATCGTTTGCCCGATGATCGCGGTATCGATGTCGATCGACGCACATGGGAACGCAAGCATCACTTTTGGACAAAGCCGATGCACCTTGTGCCTGCGAGCACCTGGCTAGCTGATCGCGCAGCATCGAGTGAACTCGCATCAACATGGCCCATCACGAGAATTGCACATGTCGTTGATACTGATGTATTCACGCCGATGGATCGCATGATTGCGCGTCGACTCCACAACCTTCCCGCCGAAATCCCACTTGTGCTGTTCCTTTCATCCGCTGGCATTGGTGATCCGAGAAAGGGATGGGATTTGCTCGCACAGTCAATTGAGCAGGTGAAGCGACAGGTGCCAAATATTGAGGTCGTTGTGGCGGGCCCATCGACGCGGGAATACCAATTGCCTTGCGGCACCAAGATTCATTGGGTTGGCCATGTTGAAGGTAATCAGGCTCTTCGTTCTTTGTACGCCACTGCAAATGTTGTCGCTGTGCCAAGCAGAGAAGACAACATGCCGTTAACGGCCATGGAAGCACAGAGCGTAGGGATTCCCGTTGTTGCCTTCAATATTGGTGGCCTGCCTGACATCGTCGTCGATAACGAATCTGGTTCACTCGCATCGGCTTTTGTTACCGAGGAACTCGCTTCGGGAATCATTCGCTCCCTCGGAAAAGATGCCGATGGCTATTCATCCACAGCACGCACACATGCTGTTGCAACTTGGTCACCCGATGTTGTTGTGCGCAGTTATGTTGAGGTCTATCAAGAAGAAATTGCGAAGTCGCAGAGCCTTTAAGGACTACTTCTTGTTGCGCTGGCCCAGATATGTGTACGCCTGACCTGCAATACCTCGCCAGGTGGCTCTGAAGTGATGCTTGCGCGTCCAACGATCTGCTTTGCGATCTATTTCAACTTTCACCGGTGCGGTTGGCAAGGAAATTTCTTCGATGGGGCGAAGTTCTTTGCGATCAACAAGAGTGTGGGTTGCTTCTTCGCCAAAGCCAATGTTTTCAATCAAATTCACATTGCTCGTGGCAGTCAACTGGTGCGAGACCATGCTGGCGAGTACTAACTGCCCGTCCCAAGTGTCGACTTCTTTTCTTGCGAGCAATTCAAAGGTGCTCGCCCAATAGACCGAGGCAGGAAGCGAATGGCCTGAACGAGCCCATAATTTTGTAGGGGGTAACTCATGGCGCCACCCAGCAATATCGAGCTCGTGCTGCTGCCAGGAACGGCGCCAAGTAGCCCACCCCCAAATGTGTGGGACTTGAGAAAACCGGTAGGCCTGATCAGGGTGTGATTGAAATTCTGCAGGCACGAAGTTACAACCAGAAATTGCAAACACCCGATCATCTTCTTCATAGCGATCAAGAAGTTCTGTGCAATACGGGAAAAATGATGGATGAGGAATGATGTCATCTTCCAAAATAATGCCGCGCTCTTCATGAGTAAAGAACCAAGAAATTGCAGTGGAAACACCGAGACCGCAGCCCAGATTTTCATCTTGGAATTGGGTCTTAACTTCGCAATCCCAATCAATGCTTGCAATTAACGCGCGGCATGATTCGACCTTCTGCTGCTCGTCTGGTCGAGCAGCTCTGGCGCCATCAATTGCTGCATAGATCTTTGTGGGCTTCACTTCGCGAAGCCGATTGATGAGCACTTGCAAGTGATCGGGGCGATTAAACGCCATGATCAAAATAGGCTCATTGATCACGATTCTCGCGCTCTTCCTGAATTTCTTGACGCAGCAATGCAACTTCTTCAGCGAGGCGACGAATCCGCATTTCATGTCGGCTGAGTTCGTGGCTCAGCTGCACGCTGACAAGAACGAGTAACACAGCGAGTACAAAGAACACGAGGTTCACTGGATAGGCGACGCCAAGTTTGGTCGCGACCCAATTGAGTGAATCCGGAATGAGTGCGAAAACTAGTGCGACACCCGAGAAGAACAACCAGAGCACCGCATACTTTTCGCGAAGCGCACCTTTGCGAAGCATGTTCAGCACAAACAGGAACGTGACGATGGCGGTGATGCCCGCGAGAATATTTGCGGTCATGCTGCATCACCCTTCGGTGTTTTCTTTGAACGAGTCGCCGTAGCGATGATCGCAAGTGTTGCGCGGCCGAGATACAGAGCAGACCAAATCGCATTCTTACTTGGGCGACCAGCTTGGCGGAAATACATGGTCACTGGAGTTTCGTGAACCACTAGACCGTTGCGAATGGCGATGGCTAAAGAACCAACGGTGTCACCCAGGTAATCAGCGGGGTAATCCACTGCAAAGAGCGCGATTGCTTTCGGTCCTGCACTGCGAAAACCTGAAGTGGGATCCGAGATCGTTCCCCTGTTCATGCGGCTCAAGGATTTTGAAAGCAACACCATTGCCCAACGTCGAGGACCTCCGACGAAATACATCGAGTTTGGATGGAATCGAGTGCCGACCACTACATCAGCTTCATCTAGGCCATCGAGAACGCGATCGAGGTCCGCCGGGTCATGCTGACCGTCTGCATCAACTTGCACCATGGCGTCGTATCCCTCGCGTGACGCGTATAGGAAGGCGGTACGCATGGCGCCACCAACACCGACGTTGAAGGGAAGATTCACTACTGTCGCGCCGGCAGCCTTGGCCACTTCAGCCGTCGAATCCATGGATCCGTCATTTACGACCAAAATATCCGCATCTGGGCGGTGTTCCTGGACCTTGGCGATGACATCAGCGATCGATCCCTCCTCATTCCAGGCCGGGATGGCCACGAGGGTCTTCTTAGATGTCATGAGGGGTAACGGTAGTCCACTAGCGCGCGGACGAGGCTCGCTGCTTGCTCGTGCCCACCCAAAGAAATAGACCCACGAGCCAAACGCAGGTCGCTGCCGCCGTGATGAAATTGACAGGGATGAATGGCACACCCAACAGCGGTTCCCACTTAATCGGGAGGGTGCCTTCAATGAGAGGGTGCTGCTGGCCGGCGATGTAGCGCTGAATATTTGCCCAATACGCAACCATCGCGCTGATCGAGAGCAATACACCCAACGAGATCGCCGGGGCTTTAGGTAGCGATAGTTTTTGAGTTGGCTTGAAACTCAAGCCCGCGGTTGCGACCAAGATTGTGAGCAGCGGCAGTAGGTAGCGCGGTTGCACAAGTTCACCAACGTTGAGGCGCTGCTGCTGTAGGTAGGCAAGCGGTACGAACACCAGTGCACTAGCAGCGATAGCCATGGCGATGATCTGTCGCTTATCTGCTTGGGCTAGCCCGCGATAGAGCAGCGCACCAACTACGAGCACACCGATAAAGGTGACGCTTGCGGGCATTGCGGTGTCGAACCAGCCAAGGGCTCCACCCACGATGCCTTGGAAGAGTTGAGGCAATTGAGTGATGTTGGTGAGCAACAGACCTACGCCCGAATCTGCATCGCCGATCACGCCACCATCACCGGCACCGAGCAATGTTGCCGACGAAACTGTGAAATACAAAATAATTGCAATCACACTTATTGCAATGAGAGTCCAGAACTTTCGAGGACTCTGGCGTGCTTTCTTCCAACCATTGATAGTCAACACAACGATGGTGGTGAGCACAACATACGTGTTGGCATCTACACGACTGCTCATCGCAAGAAACGCACAAACAATCGTTCCGAAGGCCAGCAAGATCGCTCGCCGATCCCGTGATTTCCCTTTAACTGCAGCATTTTCTGGGTCATCATGTCTACGCCATTGCAACCAAGCCAAGGCGAAAGTCCAGTAACCGGCGATACCCATAATCGTCCAGGCACTGGGATTCGTGGAGGCTGTAATGAAGATGCCTAATGGAATAAAGGTCGCGGGTATCGCAACCGCAGCCGCACTCGAAATTCCTTTGGGTGCCAATCGCATAATTGCTGCAAGTAAGAGTGCGGCGATCATTGCGTTGAATAAGCGCATCGCAACAACTGACCGTTCAAGGTTTGGCCCAACGAACACCGACATCACTTTGTAGAAGCCCGGTGGGTAGAGGCCTTGGATGTCGTTGATGCGTTCAGTCCAGATCATCGTGGTGTCGTTGATCGTGGCGTATTGGCACTTAGCTGTGACATCAGCTAGCCATCGGTAGCAATCCGCGGCGTCCACCACATTGCGGGGCACCTTGCGGGTGTTGGGATAGGCCGGGTCTGTTTCGCAGGCATTGGCCCGATCGCCTTGGCCACACCAGATCGAGCTCAGGTGGTAATCGTCATCAGGGGCGGATCCCACGGGCGAGGTCACAGCCCAGCCGGCGCACATGATGAAGAAGGCAATGGGCAGGAGCCACCAGGCGCGTTTCCTCACATGGGCATCCTAAAGAGGAATTTGCCCCGGATTGACCGCAGGCAATCGTCGATCTGGTCACTCTTCCGTACGATTGCGCCAACTCGACTACGGAGGCTTCGTGAGCACGTTTGCGCTAGGTGATCGTTTGGTTGGCCCTGACCAGCCGACCTATTTCATTGCCGACATCGCGGCCAACCACGATGGCGACCTCGATCGCGCCCTTGAGCTCATGACCCTGGCCAAGGAAGCTGGCGCCGATTGCGCCAAGTTCCAGCACTTCCGCGCCGCTCACATCGTTTCTGACTATGGCTTCCGCTCCCTTGGTGGCCAGCAGTCCCATCAAGCTGCTTGGACCAAATCCGTATTTGAGGTCTATGAAGACGCCGCTGTTGATTGGGATTGGACCGCCAAGCTGGCTGCTCATGCTCAAAGCATCGGCATTGAGTTCATGTCCGCTCCTTACGACCTTGAAGCAGTCACGCACCTCAACCCGTACATGAATGCATTCAAGGTTGGTTCGGGTGACGTGAACTGGCTTGAAGAACTTCAGTTCATCGCTGACATTGGCAAGCCTGTCTTAATTGCGGCAGGAGCCGCATCTTTGCAAGATGTTGAACGCGCGATGGATCTTCTTGCCGCAGCAAACGTGCCAATTGTGTTGATGCAATGCAATACCAACTACACGGGTTCAATTGAAAATATTCAATACGTGAATCTGCGTGTGCTTTCGCAATTCGCTTCGATGTATCCAGGAGTCACTCTTGGACTTTCTGATCACACTCCAGGACACGTCACTGTGCTTGGCGCCGTGACGCTTGGTGCTCGCGTTGTCGAAAAACACTTCACTGATGATACCAAGCGCGTTGGTCCAGATCATGGCTTCTCACTTGATCCAACAACGTGGCGAGCAATGGTTGATGACACTCGAATGTTGGAAGCAGCACTTGGCACCGGACAAAAGCGCGTGGAACCAAATGAAGAACAAACCGTTGTATTACAACGTCGTTGCGTGCGTGCCGCGCGACCAATCGCTGCAGGAAACGTGATCACTGAAGCTGATATCGAAGTGCTGCGCCCAGCGCCAGCAGATGCAATTCCTGCGCACGAGTTTGCCAAGGTGCTTGGAACAACTCTGAATCGCGACCTGGTATTCGGTGAAGAACTTCACTGGTCAGATGTGACTGCGTAATTTATTTCCCATGAGTGTCGACTGTGTATATGTGAGTGCCACCTGGGGCATTCACGATCAACGGTGGACACAAGCGCTCATCACGCTTGGCCACAACCCTGCAGTTGTGGTTGTTGGCCGCGAATGTTCCCTAGAAGATGTAGGTAGTTACGTAACCTCCATCGCAGGTGATTCGCTTCCTGTTCTTGCTGGGCCACTCACCACAATCACGCAACATCTGATTGCCCAATCACCGTTCTTGCGCGTTGTTGGTTTGTCGTGGGGTTTTGATCTCTTCGAACTCATCGCTCAACGCAATTTGGCATGGCTGCCTTTACTTAAGGGAGTCATTGTCGATTCGGAACCAACAAAACTGATCACTAACGCAGCTGGTGTTGACTCGAAATCTGTCACGTTCATCCCCTGGGGAATCGACCTTGATGCGTTCACCCCCGAAGGCCCACGCGTTGATCTCTCGTCGCTGGGCCTTGCTCCAAATTCCCAAGTCGTGTTGTCCCTTCGTGCCCACGAAGAGCTCTATCGAGTGGGCGACATCCTCGAAGGCTTCGCACAGATGGCAGATCTTGAGCCAGATGCCGTACTCGTGATCGGCCATTCAGGCTCACTGACTCCTGCGTTACAAGCTCGGGTCGCTGAATTAGGGCTCGAGGATCGAGTCCGCTTCATCGGCACCATCGCTGAAACCGAATTAGCTCCATGGCTTCGATCGGCTGCCTGCTACGTCACCGCTTCTGAAGTTGATGGCACCTCCGTGACCCTCCTTCAGGCAATGGCCTGCAAAACGCCGGTTGTGGCATCAGAAACCCCTGGCAATCTTGGTTGGGTAGATGACGGAGTCACCGGTTCAACCTTCACGACCGGATCACCCGCAAGCATTGCTTCGGCTCTCATGACCGTTCTTGCAAGTAACTCGGAAGCCAGTGTTCATCGGGCACGCGAACAAGTGGTGACTAGAGCAAATTGGCAACAAAACATTGCTCAGCTGGATGTTGCGCTCTTTGGGCATTAGATCGTTTCCCTAGACTTCCTGTAATCATCAGCGTCACCGCTATCGGGGGATACCACCGTGTTGAGTCAATTGCGTCGAATCACTTTTCCACTCATTGCAGTTCTGTACGCGGCATGGAACTTCATCGCTTGGATCGTGAACGATCCACAGGAATTTGGTGATACTTACCGCTACTTCGGCTCAACGCTCTTTGACATTCAAAACCCCGGGTTCACACCCGTGTTGCTGTACACAACAGCAAAAAGTCCTGAACTCGTAACGTTCTTGCAGGTCGCGATTTATGTTGCTTGCTGGTTGCTACTTGCATACGTGATCCTTGCTCGCACAGCATGGAAGAGGTCCGGGCTTGTCTTGGCTGTACTGACACTTGTCGTATCGATGACCACGCCACTGTGGTCGTGGAACATGTTCCTCGCTTCTGAAAGCTTGGCGATTAGCTTCTCAGCTTTATGGTTGGCTTCAATCATCTGGCTGGTGCAGCGACGCACAACGTGGTCACTGTTCTTGAGCGTGATTGCAGGCTCAAATCTCATTATTGATCGCCCGCAACTCACACCACTTGTTGTGGTCGTGGTGGCCATCAGTGCTGTGTGGTTCTATCGAATGCGCAGGCAGCTATCTGTTGCTGGGCTTGGGTTTTTGGCAATTCTGCCAGCGGCTTTCTGGGGTATTGCGCGACTTACCTTGCTTTCCTCGGATGCGAAATACCGCTATCGATACGCGATCGACAACCTGATGGATAAGACTCCTTCATTTAGACCACATGCACTGGAAAACATTGGTCAATGCGAGCCGATCACGACCGCAATTAATGGGCCAGCGCCTTGGGATGACATGTGGAAACTCAAGGAAAATTTAGCGAGCGTCTGCCCCGATGCATTTCTATGGCTGCAGAGTTCTAAAACAGGCCTCACAACTTGGGTGATGCAGATGCCAGCGACTGCAATTCAGAATTTCTTTGATGTTGCGATCACTTGGCATTACTTCCCATACTCAGCAGCTCGCGCTATGCCTGATGCATTGAGCACCCTGCTCATGCCAAATTGGACTACCTGGTTGATCTCTCTGGTGTACCTAGCAATCGGACTTGTCTTTTTGTTGGTTTCGGGATCACGGTTACGGGTTTCAGTGTTTGGAGTCATCTCGACCGTGCTCTTGATACTTACCGCTGCTGTCACTGCATTCGCTATTTGGGGCGCTGACGGAATCGAACATGAACGTCACTTGATTCCGCTGACGATCCTGATTCCAATTGCTGCGCTCGTGCTGCCGGCAACTCTTAGTGCTGGCAACTCTCGGCTACAGCCTGCGCAAATGCAGACCACGTAGGTACAGCCTCTGAATCCAACGATGCCTTCGTTTCATTCAGGTGTTCTTGATGGCCAAAGCGCAAAAACATTGCTGCCAGGTTTTGCGTTGAATCACAAGGAACTTGCAGCGCACCCTTACCCACCATGAGTTCTCCTGCTGGCTGCACGCCATCAAAAATCACTGGCGTACCAACACGAATTGCTTCAAGCACGGGGATGCCATAACCCTCAATACCGATCGAGAGAAAGACTGAACTTTCATTCACGAGGTTGTACACCTCAGCATCTGAAGCACCTCGTACCCAGGCCACTGGGTAGCTCTCATCGATTGCTTGTTGGATTGCTTGGTTGATTGCTTCATCAGAGGAAGATTTCTTGCCGATGTAGAGAAGTTCGGCATCCAAGCCTTGATCAACAGCTTGTTTGAAACCTTCAAGGATTTCCACTGGGCGTTTGCGAGCTTCAAGGGTGCCAAGGCGGCTGAATCGAGTTTTCGCTGGCGCCTTTGATTTTCTGGATTCAAGATGGTCACCACCTGGGTGAGCTACGCGGATTGGTAGTGCACGGTCTCGGCGAAGGCGATCAAGAATCGAATCACGGGCATAGTCACTAATGCACACCACATCATCAGCAACAGCAAGGAGTCTGAAGTATTCGCTTACCCAAGCTGAATTTCCTGGTTTAAAGCGGTAGTTCGCTGGTTCGGTCATCGGCAATGTGTCATAACCGATCATCACCGTGCGCATGCAACGACGGAAAATTTCGAATCGTTCGAGCACGCTTGGCAGATAGGAAACCTCAGGGAGTAACCAGGTGTCATACAAACTGACGAGATCACCAAGCTTGACGATTGTGTAATCCCGCGATTGCACGTGTTCAGCAACATAAGCATGAACAATGCCAAGCACATCATCAGCAGGTTCGCGGTGTTGAAAAGCCAAGCCAATGAGGGCCGCTGCCTGTTCTGGTTGCAGCAGCAGGTATTCGCCAATGCGTGCAGGGTTTGGAATAACGAAATCCGCCTGGACCTCTTCACTTGGCCATTCTTTGGCCAAATACTGAAGCACCCGCTGAATACCCGTGCCGTACGGATCGCGAATGAACTGCTCGATGTCGATGCCGACGTATGTCATGAAACCTATTTATCCAAAAACCTGAGAAGCTGAAATGGGTTCGAGTACTTCAACCAACTCAAGTTGTTCATCTTCTAAATAATCGTTGAGGGCCTCACGGACCATTATTCGCAACGCACCTAGGTCTTGATCACCAACAATTAGAGCTGGCACCTGCGCGCTGCTCGCTTCCCAAAACCCATCGTGATCGCGATAGGCGACTGTGATTGTCATGGCTACCGCTTTCTCACTAGGGCCAGAGCTTCTTCGAGTGAAACCCCTGCATTGATGGTTAATACTTTACGCACGATTCCTCAAGGAATGGTTTAGCCTCCAAAAGCACCACAGCTGTGTCTTCATCGCCTGTGGATAAGTGTTCGCTTGGCAACCATGCCAAGACTAGGTTTCAATGATGAGTTCAAAGCCATCCATTTACGTTTACGTAGATGGCTTCAATCTTTTTCGCCGGTCGCTCATCGGTACTGAGCATCTTTGGCTTGATGTCACCAAATTGGCAAGCATTGCGTTGCCACACTACGAAGTTATCCGCCTGAAGTTTTTCACTGCCATTGTTAAACCGCATCAGGGAAATCTCTACGCTGCACAGCGCCAAGAGCGGTACCTGGAAGTACTTCGTTCTCTTCCAAATATTGAGGTGCATTTGGGGTTTTTCCGCCGCGATGTCAGCGAAATGCCAAGACACCCGTGGGAGTGGGATCACGACGGACAGCCGATCACCCGTGCTGACGGCAGTATCGTGATGAAGCCAGTGGAGTGGGGATAAAAAGCGAGGCCCCGGAGTAATCCGAGGCCTCGACCCGGACGCAAAGGACCGGGGGTGTGTTCTCATTGTGCAGGTTTGCATTACACATCGCAAGCCTGTCCTACACATCTCGCGCAGCAAGCCTCAGAAGTACCAGTAACGCTTCGGCATAACGGGCCGGGGATTTCGCATCGAGATAGGCAAGACGCTGCTGCTCGCGCACATCGTGAGCAATCGGATTCTTGATCCGATGCTCAATTGCTTCAGCAACCATCAGCGAACTCACATCATCGGGAAGGCGATCGATGTAATCGGGAGTATCAACATCGATGGCTAGCCCAGAGCTGGCAACACTCGTGGTGCCAAAGGCTGCAAGGTCACTCAACGGGCCACTCACACCGAGCAGTGGGCTCACACGCAGTTGCACGCCAAGATCAACAGCAAGCAGGTAATCGCGGAATTGATCGTCGGTGAGAAAACCAGTGACTTCAAACTCAGCAATGCCTGCTTCTTCCGCGCGCTTGGCTAGTGCCTTGGCATCAGATTCTGAAGCAGAGCCAGCAAGGTGCAGAGAGATCTTGTAGCCCCATTGGCTTAACCAAGCTGCTGCCTCGACCACAACATCGGTGAGTTTGGTTCGAACATCAACAAAACCAAACGTTCCTAAATGAATCGTGTCTGGGTTAAAGCCCAAGCGCTGACGAGCTTCGTCGCGCATTGCTTGGGTGATGTGATCTGTATGCGGAACGCGCTGATTGGCGAATGGCAGCAGCTTGGGAGTCACACCTGTTTCTTCTTCAATGCGGCCGGCCGCACTTGGGGCGTGCAAGATCAAATGTGTTGCCTGATTTGCGATCTCCCAGAAACCAGCATTCTGTAGCAAGCGCATATCGTCGATTTGGTCATCAAGAGACGGCTTCAGCGAACGCTGCGCTTGGCCGCGAACCATAACTTGCTCAACGCCACCCTGCCCGCGCATTGCCATGTAGTACTCAACCATTCGCGTGTCATGAGCAATGGCAACAGCATCAACCTTGTTCATGACTTCGATGAATGGAATATGGAAGTGTGAATTTCCCACCACGGTCACGAATACATCGTGATCGTGACCGTTCGTGATGACTTCATCGATGTTGGCGTGCTTGATGTTTTCATCAACCTTGCCGCCCGTGGTCGTATAGACGGTGACATCAGCCAACTTCGCCAATTCGCGCACCGTGGCGGCTGAGAAATCTGCAACACCGGATCGTTGCGGTTCCCACGGAGTGGCAAAGCCAATGCTGAATTGTTCGTTCTTTTTCATTGGCTGTTCGGAAAGTTCGGCTGTTGTGTTGTTCTTCCGTGCACTGATCCGCTGCGCAATGGAGGTTTCTAGATCCTCGTGACGATGACTCATTAACTTCTTCAGCTGCTGCTTTTGCGTTGACTTCTTGCCGCGGTGAAAGTTGATGGCCTTCGCCAACGCCTTGATATCTCCAGCCGGGGCTAAATAGCCACTTGAACCAATGAGTTCACGGTGGGCAGGGATATCAGAAGCAACAACCGGCGCACCTGCTCGCAAAGCTTCAATCACAGGTAATGAGAGACCTTCATCAAATGACGCCACCACCACAAGCTCTGCGCAGCTAAGCAGCTCGTGCATTTCCTCATCGCTGATACGGCCGAGGGTTTGGGCTTCTCCCGGGCGCATCGCTGCTGCGATTGACCAGTGGTGCACGCGTGTTCCTTGCCCAGCCATGCCCAGCACCATGACATTGCGATCTTCATCGCGGCCAGCTGTTGCTGCACCAATTGCGGCGAGCGCGCCATAGGTGTTCTTACGTGGCTCATCGCCAGTCATCACCACTATTGGGCCAGTTTTTGGTTCCTGAACACTCACCTGCTGACTTCGAGGCAGCACGTCTTTTGGCCAAGCAACCGATGTGGTGACCTGCGCGGCGCGTGGTTTGCCTAGCCAGTCTTTGAGTTCGGTTTCTGCCAGATGTGAGATGCAGATGAAGTCGTTGTATTCACGAAGTGCATCAAGACCTGCGGCATATTCCGCGCGCGCAGCAACATTGTTCAAGTAGATCGTTGGGTAATGCATTGGGATGAAGTCAAAGACGATTGCGATCTTTTGCAGGTCTTGCTTAAGTAACGGTACGAGTGGATCAGCGCTTGCGGTCATTGGAGATGGCTGAATCAGCATGCCAAACTGCTGAACGTTTGCCTTGTTTACACGCGTGATTTGCTCGCACTTACCAACGAGAGCTTCTGGCAGCTTCTCGAGCGACTTATCAATCAACAATACGAGTTCGTCATCACTGGCTGTTGCGCGTGCGCTCTGTATTGCAGCCAGAGCAAATCGACCAATCCCTCGAGCACCGAAGGTTGCTGTTTGCAGGCTCCGTGCATCGAACAGGATTTTGTTGCCGTTGACTGTTGTGCTTGGAGCTTGCTTTGAATCTGCTGGATGTTCAGCCAGTGCAAGGCGCAACCGCAATGCCGCCTTCAGGCGTCCGATCTCATCGTTGTGATTGTCGGTTCGAAGGTTGAGGGTTGCATCGTCGTCATACGGGCCAGCCGCGAGCCACGCCTGAGCACCTGCAATGTCAGTGTTGGTGAGTTCTGTGAGCTGAAAACCACTGGTAGGTAGGGCTGGTTTGCCCTCTGGGGTGATCCAACCAACGTGGTCTGCTGGTGGATTTCCGAGGTAGGCAGGATCAGTGAGATGGCCTTGATTGATGATCACGTGCTTGAGATGTCGCTTACGCACAAGTGATCGCTTCAGCGGACCAGGCAAATGGTTCATGCCTTGGCGCGCTTTGAATTGCGCGATGCGCCCAGCCTTGGCCCCCTTGCGAGCAACCTTCCAGGCTCGTGAACCTTCAACTTGAGTCAATGCCGAGCGAAGTTCGCCGATCTGCTTTTCATATTCTGTGGTTGGCACTTCGTTCGTGATGTCGTGCAGAAGTAATTCGCGTTGCCAAGCGCGGCGAATGTCTGCCTTATTTGATCGATCACGCAAGGTGGCTTCTTCGAATTGCACCCAGCCATCAGCGCCTGCATCAATGGCATTGAAAGGCGTCGCAACAGATTCGATGAGTGTTGAGTGTTCATTTGCTACGTACCAAGCATTCACGCCATCAAAAGCTGCGAAGGAGTAGTTGTGATTGGTAATCGCGGTTTCCCAAGATTCATGCGAGCGCACGCTGGTGCCGGGCAACACTGCTTCAACACACAACACCCAAGGGCGGTGGCGATCAAGATCTAGGCCGGCCAGCACTGAGCTTTCCGCGCCTTCAACGTCGATGCTCATGAAATGAATCGTGGTGACGTTGTTGTCATCCAAGATTGCACTGAGCTTGCGAGTTGGCACGTCAAAGGTTGAGGTTTCAAAGCCTCGCCCTGCAGCGACTTCTGCTTCTTTCGCGGCCAATGTGCCAAGGCCGGTGCCAGGTACGCGGTGGAAGGTCAGCACGCCATCGTGATCAGCAGCCGCGCACTCAACCACAGTGTCATGTGGGCGATGAATGCGAAGTTCTTCAGCGTGGTCTGGATCAGCCTCAATGAGGATGCCTCGCCAGCCTTGGTCATAGAGGCTCGCGGTGATGCTCAGATGTCGAGGTTCATTGGCGCCAACATCTACGTAGGTCAGGCCAGTTGGATCCTGATCCCGAAAGGCCCGCCAGACACGGATGTCCTCAGCGTTTTGCGCGTAGGAGATCTTTCGGGCGGTCACGAGGAATGAGCGTACGGCGTGCAGCGAAGGTTTATCCACAGGCGCGAGAGCAAGCCTTGAGAGAATATGTTGACTCTCATAATCTTGGAGTCCGCGGCTTGGTGAAAGGAAATCATTATGGATATTTCTCTAACACCAGATTCGCCATCGGTTGATGGTCCCGAGCATTTGGGTGATCTGATTCAAAAGTATCTCGGTACAACAGTTTTAGATCTTTCACTGCGAACTGAATTTCAACGATCCGTGGAATTTGACTAAAGGTCGTGGAATCGACTTCAGCTACTCGTGCCAAAGGGCTTGAGGGTCAGTTAGTAGAAGTTGGTCGTAGGCCACCATGGCCTGAGCGATCTCTTCGAAGCTCTTGGTGTGTTCCCAACCCAGTTCCTTGTAGGCACGCGAGCTGTCCCCCCGAAGCAAGGTCGGGTCAGTTTGGCGACGGAAATCATCGTTCGTACGCACCAGCGGCTGCCAGCCTTCTATTCCTGCGGCTTTGAAGGCCAAGGCGATGAAATCTTTCAGTTCGTGGCTATGGCCCGTTGCCAGAACGTAATCGTGCGGGGTGGTCGCCGCGATCATGGCGCGCATGCCACGCACGTAATCCGGTGCCCAGCCCCAGTCACGCGAAACATCTAGGTTGCCGAGTTCAAGAAACTCCTGCTGGCCTGCAGCAATTTTTGCAACGCCTTGAGTGATGCGTCGAGTTACGAAACCTTCACCACGCAGTGGTGATTCGTGGTTATAGAGAATCGCGGCGGTCGCAAAGAGTCCTTGAGCCCGCGCAACATCAATGAGTTCGAGGGTTTGCGCTTTCGCGACTGCGTATGGAGTTACAGGGCATCGTGGTGTTCGCTCATCTTGCGGTGAAGTTTCGGTTCCCTCAAACACTGTGCCTGATGCCGCTTGCACGAACTTCACTGTTGCAGTGGTGCCACGTGCGCGGCTTGCAAGAGTTTTCATACCCGCAAGAATTGCTTCTACTGCACCAACGTTGATCTTGTGAGTGAGTTCAGGATTTGCTGATGCTTCAACGAGTGAACTAATACCGCCGAAGTTATAGATCTCATCGGGAGCTGCATCAATGATGAGTTCTTCAAGTTTGTATGGATCGCCAAGATCGCATTCAAAAACCTCAGCAGTTGGTGCGTACTTCAGATACGTCGAGTAATCATGATCGGGCTTTACTAAACCGACGACTTCATAGCCGTCAGCAAGCAGCATTTCAGACAGCAGTGTGCCGTCTTGCCCTGCTACCCCAGTGATGAGTGCTTTCATGCTGACGCACGTACTCGATTCTGATTAATGAAACTAGAACTTGCCTTCAGGAGCACCATCAAGGCGAGCAAGGTCAGCATCAACCATGATCTTTGCGAGCTCTGGTGGCAAAACCTTTGCTTCCCAACCTAAAACGCGCTTTGCCTTGCCAGCATCGCCGATGAGTTCATCAACTTCTGTTGGGCGCAAGAACTTTGGATCGAACTTCACATAATCTTCCCAGTTCAATCCAACGTGTTGGAATGCAAAGGTAAGGAAGTCGCGAATTGTGTAGGCAGTTCCGGTTGCAAGAACGAAGTCATCCGGTTCATCTGCTTGCAACATGCGCCACATGCCATCGGTGAACTCTGGTGCGTAGCCCCAGTCGCGGATGGAATCAAGGTTGCCCATCCACAGTTCACTCATGTTGCCTTTGACGATGTTTGCAACGGCAAGAGTGATCTTGCGCGTTACGAACGTTTCGCCGCGGCGTGGTGATTCGTGGTTGAAGAGCTGACCGTTCACAGCGAACATGTCGTACGCCTCGCGGTAGTTCTTCGTGATCCAGTAGCTGTAGACCTTCGCTGCGCCGTATGGGCTGCGTGGGTAAAAAGGTGTGTCTTCGTTTTGTGGTGGTGGGCTTGCGCCAAACATTTCGCTGGTGCTTGCTTGATAGAAACGAATGCTGGTGTCGTGGCTGCGAATTGCTTCGAGCATGTTCAGAGTGCTCACGCCAGTTGCTTCAGCGGTGTAAAGGGGCTCATCGAAACTCACGCGCACATGTGACTGCGCTGCGAGGTTATAGACCTCATGCGGGCTGATCTCGCGCACGAGCTGGTGCATGCGTGCGGCGTCGGTGACATCGCCGTAATGCAAGTGGAGGTTCTTCCCAGGGATGTGGTCATCGTGGTGCAAGTGGTCAATGCGGCCACGGTTGAAAGAACTAGATCGGCGCACGATGCCGTGCACTTCGTAGCCCTTTTCCAACAGCTGGCCAGCCATGTAGGAGCCATCTTGACCCGTCACGCCTGTGATGAGCGCGCGCTTTGCCTCTGCCAAGACATCCTCCGACCGAATATCGGACAACCGAGGGGTTGTCCTACGTAATTGAGTAAGTGCAGCCTACCGGCTCTTTTTGCAGGTAATGGAAGTCAGACCCTGCGACTAGCGTCTTTTTATGTCACCACATACCGAGCACCCAGAATTCACTGGAATGCCAACTCCCACCGATTGGGTGGCTTTTGTTGATGAGTCTGGTGACCATTCGCTTGATTCGGTTGACGCCAATTTTCCAGTCTTCGCGCTGTCTATGTGTTTGTGTCGCTGGGATCAATACCTGTATGAGGTCGTCCCAAATTTCAAATATTTGAAACTCAGATACTTCGGTCACGACAATGCCGTGTTGCACGAAGCCGACCTTGTCAAAGTTAAAGGCATCATTAAGGATCTCGGCCCTGAACGCCGAAAAGCCCTCCTTCAGGACCTCACTTCACTCATCCAGACTTCACAATTTCGCCTCATCGGTGTCGTGATTAACAAGCGTTTGCTCAAGTCCAAGTACACATCCCCCACTAATCCCTATGCATTAGCAATCGAATTCGCGCTTGAACGAGCGACAAGATTTCTCGACCAGCAAGCAGAAGTTCCCTCGCAACTCACGATCATCGCTGAGTCGAGGGGAAAGCGTGAGGATGCTGAGTTACGAACAGCTTTTCAAGGCGTGGTTTCCATTTCTAGAAATATCTCTCGCCGAATACAGCTTCGCCTCGTGTTTGTGGAAAAGCACATGAATTCCGAAGGCTTGCAACTTGCAGACCTCACAGCCCGGCCAATCGCACAGTCAGTTTTGCGGCCAATGCAGCCAAACCGCACCTACGAGGTTCTTAAAATAAAGTATTTGTCAGACGCCGCGGGAAATTACCAAGGAATCGGCCTGAAGGTATTTCCATAAAAGCGAAAGCCCCCTTTCGGGGGCTAACTCTCGGCCACGCAATTGCGACCCTTACGATAAATATAACCCAGCCTTCTGACAATGCCCGTATGCAGATCTCGTGAGCCTGACTAGTGTTTTCACGTGTCCTTATCCGTGGCTGTCGTCGTACCGACTTATCGGCCCGAACCCTCCGAACTCTTGGCTCTGGTCACGTCACTCCAGGCTGCTGGCTTGCCCGTCTTAGTCACCGACGATGCCTCCCCTGCAACTTTCGATCCTGCCCTTCGTGCAGTTGAAGCCCTAGGGGTCACCGTTCTTCGTCATGAACGCAATGCCGGGATAGCTCGTGGCTTGAACGAAGGTCTGGGTTTTGCCTTCGATGCAGGAGCCTCGTGGCTACTTACCGTTGATCAAGACACGGTGTTGCCTTCTGGCTACGTCGATTCCCTCATTCCTTGGGCAGTTGCTGGTGTTGGTGTGGTCGCTGCTGAACACATTGCCGATGCCAGCGGAGCGATTGGTTACCCATCGCGTTTGATTGATGGCCAGTTGATCACTGAAGAAGTTATTCAAACTGGATCACTGTGGTCAGTGGAAGTGATGCAACGCGTTGGTGGCTTTGACGAATCACTTGGGATTGATGCCGTTGATGCTGCAGCGTGCTTGCGAATTCGCGAGCAAGGGCTCCGCGTAGTGCTCGCCCCCGATGTTTCGCTCACTCATCATCTAGGCAACACCCGCCAAGTTCAGATCTTTGGCAAAACAGTATTGGCAACAGGGCACAGCGCTTCGCGACGAACCACGATGGTGCGCAACCGATTAAAGCTCGCGCCAGCAGAATTTCGTCAATCACCCATTCATGCCATGCGCACGCTTCGCCGCGTTGCCGTGAATGTGGCCCTTGGTGCATTAGTTGAAGAAGATCGCTTGGCCAAAGCTAAGGCTGGCCTTCGTGGTTTGCGTCCAGGATCAAAGCATTAATGTTTCATTCTTCTAGAGGGGAGCTCCTGTGAAGGGCATCATTTTGGCTGGCGGCACTGGCAGCCGGCTTTGGCCGATCACCAAGGGCGTGAGCAAGCAATTGCTCCCTGTCTACGACAAGCCAATGATTCATTACCCACTTGAAACCTTGATGGGCGCCGGGCTTCGCGATGTTCTGATCATCACGACACCTGATGATTCGGAAAGCTTCTCCCGTTTACTCGGTGATGGCTCAGAGCTCGGCATGAACATCCAATATGCAGTGCAGCCATCCCCAGATGGTTTGGCGCAAGCCTTTTTGATCGGCGCCGATTTCCTTGCTGGCGATCAAGCGGCGCTCGTACTCGGTGACAACCTCTTCTACGGCCCATCCCTTGGCCGCAAACTCTCAGCGCTCACACATCAGGTAGGCGCAAATGTCTTCGCTTATGAAGTCGCGAACCCGTCTGAATATGGCGTTGTGGAATTCAATGCTGATGGCGTCGCGATTTCAATTGAAGAAAAGCCAACAGCACCAAAGAGCAACTTCGCGGTACCTGGCCTTTACTTCTACGACGAAACAGTTGTTGAAGTTGTGAAGCACATTAAGCCAAGTGCTCGAGGTGAACTTGAAATCACTTCAGTCAACGATCATTACCTACAAGCAGGCACCCTCACCGTTTCTGTTCTTGAGCGTGGCACTGCGTGGCTCGATACCGGCACCTTCCGCTCACTTCAAGACGCAGGAGAATTCGTTCGTGTGATTGAAGATCGCACCGGAACGAAGATTGGTTGTATTGAAGAAACCGCTTGGCGCAATGGCTGGATTACCGATGAGAAGTTGCTCCAGCATGCAGATGCGTTGGCGAAATCTGGTTACGGCGATTACTTGCGTGGGTTGATTAAATAACTGTTGCTGTCGTGAGTGTTTTTGTTCTCTAGGAGTCTTACTAACCTCGCGAGAACTTGCCTTTAACCTTGCGCAGTTTTTCTGTTGCTCGATAGGCCTTGCTCGACATAATCGATGCAAGTGCTGCATCGGCCGATGCAGTGCTGGTCACCGTGCTGGTAAACACCGTTTGCATACCGATCACGTGCTGGAAGAAGTCAATGAGTTTCTCGGCAAATCCCGCCCAGGTGTGTTGCGCAATGGCGGCTTGAAGGTGCGCGATGCGCTGATCTGCAGCTTGTGGATCCTTGAGGAGCTCGGTCAGATCCTTGGCAAAGGCATCAACAGTCCACAGCGTTGGTGTTGTGGTGACCTGACTAATTTCTTTCAACGGACCAAAGCTTGCAAAGGTTGTCGGCGTTCCAAGTGCTGCTGCTTCGTAAGGAACAAAGCCAAAGCCTTCAGCACTTGAGGGGTAAAGCACTGCATGCGCATTGGCGAGCAGCCATTCACGTGAGTTTGGAGTGACGTGACCGATTGTGTGAACGGACCCGCGAAGATCGACATGCTTTGCGAGCAATGCTTCTTCACCTTCCTTTGAGCTGCTGCTCTTCACGTGCAATCCCGCAAGCACTAAATCGCAGGATTCACCGGCTTGCAGCACTTGCTGCCACACAGCAATAGCGAAGTCACGGTTCTTATGTTGGAAGTCATTTCCGAGCACCAACACAAAGCGGCGATCACCAAGGTTCTTGACGAGATCTTTGAGATCTTCATCTGGCTCATCAGGAGCGGTTGCAGCCTTGATGTGATCAAGGCCAAGGGCAATCGGTTGAACTCGGTCTTTTTCCAAGCGTGGCGTTTCTTCTTCAAGTCGGTGCGCGACATCGGCACTAATCGTGGTGATGCCATCAACACTGAGCGCAATGCGGCGCTGCATGCTGCGATAGGCATTCCACGCATCAGTTGATGCGTGATACCTAGGGATGTCATATGCGATGAGGTCCAAATAGGTCGTGACTACGCGTCGCCCGTAATCGCGTGCCGCGGAAATATCACTGCGGCCATCAATCTGATTTGGATACCAGACAACATCTGCCGGCTCATCAAACGAACCTTCATCGTTGGCGGCTAGACGTACCTTGCTGAGCTGCTCAAGATGCTTTGCGTAATCAGGCAATTCATCCAAACCAAAGAGCGTGATCACATCAATGCGATCATCGTGCGCCAACGCTTCGATCGCTGCAGTGGTGAGCACCTGCGCACCTGTTTGGTGAGGCCCCAGCCACGTTGCATCGATGGCGACGTTCAAGTTGCGTGCCTTGAGGGGCTGAGTATGCGAGGTGATGAAGTGAGAGCTGCTTGGATCGTTCGCTTCGGCTTCATCTACTTGACTCAACTCAATGAACGTCGCGGCCTTTGCTACGTCGCGGTGATTCGAAAGCCACCAGTCATGCCACAGGCCGCGCTCTGATGCCTTGATGCACCACTCGGCTAGAGCTTGAGCATCGTCTTGAGTTGGCAAAGCGCCGACAAGATCTTCAGCATCCTTGGCTATTGCGATCACTGGGCCTTGCGGGGCACTTGAACGCAACCAGCGATCAGTCAACTGAGCATTGGGGTTGAGTGAAAGCGAAACAATGCGCGGATCACGATCGATCCGGCGGCCGAACTCCTCCATGCGATCCATCGTGAGCAGCGCGGCATCACCAAACACCACAAGGGTGCGCCCACCACGGGAGCGGAACGTCGGTTGATTCATTACAGGGCCTCGTAAATCCGCTGCAGCTCTGGGTTCAGTGCTGGTGAGTAATAAGGATCATTGTTGAGCATTGATGACCAGCGTTCAACAAAGAGTGCATGTTCTTGTTGGTCTGTCTTCTTGCGAGCCATCGTCGCACCTTCGTAGTGAACGAAGTGGGCATACGGGGTCCAAGCCACGCGATAGCCGGCTTCGCGTACGCGCAAACAGAAATCAACATCGTTGTAATCCTTGGCAAACGCCACATCAAAGCCCTGAACCTGATCGAACACACTGGTACGTACCAAGAACGCCGCTGCGGTCACTGCTGCGTAATTGCGTGGGGTGAGCGTCGAACCAAAGTAGCCAGGTTCTTTATTGGGCTTGCTAATCCATGCATGGGTGGGCCCGCTCGGCAACAACACCATGCCTACATGCTGGAAGCGAGTATCCGGATACGTGAGCTTTGCTCCAGTTACTCCGACTTCATCGATCTGACCGATCTCGAGCAACTTAGTTACCGGATTTGCTTCGGCAACGGTGGTGTCATCGTTCAGAAGAAGTAAGTAGTCACCTGTTGCCGCCGCGCGGCCTGCATTGATTGCTTCAGAGAAATTGAAACTTTGGGTGTCATACACAACGTGCTTGAGTTCATGCTTGTCGAGATTGCCGACTTCAACATGTGGAATCACACCTGTGGTCACAATGATGATCTCAAGCGCAGTTTCAGTTTCGTTTTCGATCAATGACTTCACTGCATCGTCGACATAACGGCTGGTGCCACGATCATTGAGGGTGCCAATCGTCGGAATGATCACGGAAACCTTGTGAGTTCCCTCAATCTTCGGATGCACTTCATTCAAGCCTTGAATATGACTTGGTGCGACGGTTCCACCATTGAAGGTTCGATCGATGTGTTCTTGCTGTGCACGCGCCGCAGATTGCTGAGCCCACGGCTTTGCGTCAATGGAAAGTGCAGTCGACTCACTCCATGCTCGCCAGTGATACAGCGGAAGGGGAATGCGCACCACGTTTTTCAACTGCGGAAGGAGTCGCAAAGCAAGATCGAAATCTTGAGCACCATCCATGCTGGTTCGCAACCCACCTACAGCATTCATCTGCTCGCGCTTGAACACGGTGAAGTGACATAAATACATCTGGGTCAGCAGAAGTTCTGGTGAGAACGAAGGCTTGCAGTAAAGGTCGTAGTGCTCGCCCTTTGGGCTGAGCTTGTCTTCATCTGAATACACCGCATCAGGGTGCGCATTGGTTTCGATCGTCTGGCTAAAGAGTTCAACGCAACGTGGATCCAAGGCATCATCATGATCGAGCATGCCCACGTATTCGCCATGCGCGTGGCTTAAGGCTGCATTTAATGCGGAGCTAATGCCACCGTTTTCTTTGGTGACCACGCGAACTCGGGCATCGGTTGCGTGAGCTGCTGCAAATGCCGCCAGATATTCAGCGACTTCAGGCTTCGTTGATCCATCGTTTGCAACCACTAATTGCCAGTTGCTTGCTTGCTGCTTGATAACTGAGTTCAAACACTCATCTAGGAAATCAATCGGTGGGTTATAGACCGGAACGATGATGGAGATAGTGAAGTCGTGAGTGGTGGTTCCAGGCGCAATGGTTTCCGCTTGCGCTAACCACGCTTTGTAATGCTTGCCGATGTTGCGTTCATACACCTTGCGCTTGACGTAACGCTTCACTCGGCCAGCGCGACGCTTCGCCTTGATCAGTGGGTTGGATTCACTGACCACGATTACTTCAATCGGTATTCAGCTTGAAGTTGAACAAAGCCTTGGCCAATTTCACCGGATGCGCTGCGTACTGGGAACTCAGCCGCATCATTCCAAGAGTCGAGCAACTTGGCGCCAGTGTGGTCAAACACATCGACGTGTACGCGATAACGCCCTGGTAGCAAAGGGTTTTGAAGCAGGTCCATTTCCACCATGTGATCACCGGCGGGTACGTAACTGAAATCAAAGCCTGCTTTGTGATTGCCAACCATCGTCACGAGCGGGCCTGATTCATGCTGCAACGCGATGCGCACATTTGGCCCAAGCACTGTTTCGGTGAGGTGCATGCCGACCTTGATTGTGAAGGTGGTGCCAGTTTCCGCATGATTCAACGGCGTGCCATCGGTACTGGTGAGCGCTACTGACTTCAAACGAAGATTGCTTTGTAAGCCCCCTTCGTGATCGGCTTCATCACGCTTAGCTTCAGCGAGCGGATTCTTTGAAGATTCTTCAGCGTTCACGCGCTTGAGATAACTCGCCACAACATCAGTTGGCTCGCCAATTTCTTGCAAGGTACCGCGTTCAAGCCAGGCAACTTCATCACAGAGTGCTTCTAGTTGGCCAAGGCCATGGCTCACAACGATGATGGTTTTGCCGGCTTTACGAAGTGAATAGAGATGGTCAAAACACTTACGCTGGAACTCTTCATCGCCAACTGCGAGCACTTCGTCAACGAGCAACACATCAGGCTTCATATGCACAGCAACAGCGAAACCAAGACGCACATACATGCCACTTGAGTAATGCTTCACGGGATCGTCAATGAATTCGCGAAGGCCGGAGAAATCAATGATCTCGTCGGTTACTTCTGCTATTTCTTTACGTGGCAGGCCAAGAATCGAACCATTCAAGCCAATGTTTTCCCGGCCTGTCATTTCCGGATGGAACCCAGCGCCAAGCTCAATCAGCGAAGCGATACGGCCCTGGCTGGTGATGGTGCCTTGCGTTGGTCGGTAAATTCCGCCGATCATTTTCAACAGTGTTGATTTTCCGGAACCGTTATGACCAATGAGGCCGTAGACACTGCCCTTTGGAACATTCAGTGACACATCTTTGACAGCCCAGAACTCTTCAGCGCGCTTGCCTTGCCCGCGCACGATGCGTTCTTTAATGGAATTGCGACGCTCGCTGCTGCGCATAAAACGCTTGCCAACATTGGAGATTTCGACTGCGTATTCGCTCACAGCATTTCTCCGATGTCTTCGCTGAAGCGGTTGAAGATGCTAAAACCAGCCCAGAACACAAGGAAGCCACCGACAAGAAGCGCCAACACTTCAAGCACTGACACCGCAGTCAATGTGTACATCGCATCGTGCATTGCTTGCACGTACCAAGACATTGGATTGAGTTTCACGACCCATGCAAGTGCGCTGCTGTGTGTTTCAACCAAGCTCATTGGATACAGCACTGGGGTCAAGAAATAGAGAGCACCGAGCACAACACCAACGATGTACATCACATCGCCAAAGCGGGCGTTCATGATCGAAAGCATCAAGCCAATGCCCTGAGCAAAAAGCGCGGTGCCAATCAAAATTGGAATGGCAATGAACCAGGTAAAGCCGATGTTGCCCAGGATCAAGAACATGCCGATTAATACGACGAGCTCAAGAGCTACCTGAATCAACTGCACGATGCTGGCGCCGAGCACGGGGGCGTAGGCCGGGAAGTGCACCTTCTTCAGCAGCTCACCGTTGCTCTTGAGTTGGGTCATCGACAGCGTGACCAAACTAGAAAACAAATTCCAGGTGACCATGCCGGTGAAGAGATAAGCCGCGTAGGAATTCTCGCCATTGCCCATATTTGGGGCCTGAACCCGGAACACGATGCTGAAAACGGCAGCGAAAATAACCAGGGTTGCAAGGGGCTGCACCAACGACCAGGCCCAACCCAGCACGCTTGCGCGGTAGCGGGTCGCAAAATCTCGGTTGGCGAAGGCCCAAATCAGGGCATGTTGCTTCTTGAGGGCCGTCAGCACGTGGCTTCTCCCCAAGCGCCCTCGTGAGGCGCGATAAACAACATGCCCCAATGCTAACGATCTGGCGCTAAGGGGCTGCGCTCCCACGATGAGCAGGGATAAAGCCCTCATTCGGCGTAATCTGTGCTCAAACCATCTAGGAGGTTTGAATGTTGAATTCTGCGCGCCGCTCGCGCACGACCCGCCGTGTTGCCACTGCAGCACTGGCACTTGGAATTGCCGCTGGAACCACACTTGCTGTGGGCACCGGCGCACAGGCCGCAACGAAGGCCGGCATCTATGCCCCTAATGGCATGGTTGGTGTCCCTGAACTCATTGCAGTTCAGGTTTCTGGCCTCAACGGTCAAACCATCACTCTTGGGCTTTCGTCAGGCGCTAACTCCTCGACCGTGAATGCGATTGTGGGAGCTAACGGCTGGGCAAGTGCTTCTTGGACCCCATCAGCTGCTGGCGCTTGGACGATCAACGCACTTGGTTCGGCAATTGCTGCTGGTTCCACCACCATCACTGTTGCACCCGTACCTACCTACACCGTGCTGATGGCACAGCAGGCTGTTCAGCAGTTTGTCTCGAATACTTTGCAAGCTGCAGTAGTTGCGCCAATCGGCACGATTGCTCCAACAGGCAGCGTGTACTTGGCCACTGCTGGCGGTAACGGCATCACAACCCAGCCAATCTCCGGTGCCTACGGTGCTGCAACAGCAACAGTTGGCTTGCCTTGGACACCAGGCACTGGTGGATCACAAGCCCTCGTTGCTACGTACCAGCCAAGCAATGGCAACTTCACTTCATCAACGAGCCCAATCTCGCAGCCGTTTGCAACCACTGCAGACACCACGGTTGCAATGCGATGGCCAGCAAACTTGTACGCAGGCACACCAACAGTGTTGCAAGCGGTGCTCGGGGCTGGAATCCCTAACGGATCTGTTGCCTTCTCAATGGACGGAACAGGCATCAGTGGATCACTGCCAACGGTGAATGGTGTTGCCACGTACCAGTGGACCCCACCAACCACCGGCATTCACACCATTGCTGTTTCGTACACAGGTAACCCTGTTGCAGGTCAAGCAGGCCAGGCAAGTGGTACGAATTCACAAACAGTGAATATTCAAGGTGCTCGTGCAGTCGACAACATTGTTGTTGATCCACCAAGCCAACCAGCTTGGAATATCGCTGCACCGATCGTGATGACTGTGGGTCAGCAGGTCACTCTTGCTGCAACCACTACCTCAAACACCACGGTGTTGTTCAGCGAACAAGGCCCTTGCGTGATCAACGGTTCAGTTCTGACTGCACTTGGTGCAGGTCAGTGTCAGGTCACTGCATTTACTGCAGGTAATGCTCAGCTGACACCAGGCTCTGAGACCTACACGATCACAGTGAAGGCAGCACCAAAGAAGAAGAGCTAACGTTTCACAGATTCGTCGGGGTAGGAGTTCGCTCCTACCCCGACTTTCTTTTTGCCCTGATTCGGTTACTGTCATCGTTGATCAAGGAGACAACATGTTGAAGCGCACTTCCCTCACTGCTGCGGTGCTTGCAGCGGCATCCTTCACTCTTGCTATGCCAGCGTTTGGTGCGCCTCGCACTGTGCCGGCTCCATACGTAGCAACTGCGAACGCGATGGTCGGTGTTGCGCAACCCTTGAATGTGTTTATTCCCAAAGCGCGCTCAACTTCAGTGGCCTTTACTGCGTCTACTGGTTCAGTTTCTCTTGCGTTGCCTATCTCTTTGAATAGTGCCGGATTCGGTGCAACCACGTGGATACCAACCACGAGTGGTGTGTGGACTATTACTGGAACCGGTAGCGCTGCGTCTGTTTCGACTCAGGTTCCCGTGCTTGCAACTGCAACCTCAATTTCATTGAATACCCCAAATCAATTGCAGTTCAATGTCGAGTCAAATCTGACAACGGCTTATGTGCGTGCACTAGCAGGCTCTGCTCGGCCGCAAGGTTCTGTGACGCTGCGGAAGTACTTGGTGGGTACCACTGGTCCGGTGCTTGGTACTGGTTGGTTGCAACCAACAAGTGATCCGCTGGTTTCGGTAGCCAATATTCCGTGGACTCCAGATGCCTTTGGCGCATACCCAGTTGTTGGTACCTACAACCAACAAACACCAGCCTTTGCTCCATCCGCTTCTTCGGTTGAACAACCGGAGATCGTTGGCTACGCACCAATGGTTTCGTATCGCTTTGCCCCAGCCCTTCGCGTAGGTCAAACGTCAACAATTAGCGCGGTGCTCGGTGCAGGCATAGTTGAAGGCAGTGTTGGTTTTCTCTTCGATGGTGTCGCACTTCGCGGTTCGGTGCCAACGATCAATGGTGTGGCATCAATGAATTGGACTCCGCCAACAGAAGGATTGCATTTTTTACGCGCTGAATTCACCGGCAACAATCCTGGCTACAGCAATGTTTCTACTCAGCAAATCAAAGTGTTGCCTGCGTTAACCACTGATCAGATCACCACAACTGTTGGCGCAACAACGCTTTATCCGGCATCACCATTCGCCATGGCTCGTGCGACGAGTCAGGTTGTGAGCGGTTTTGCAACTTCAGGATCGTCTGTGTTGTTCAGTGTTGATGGCCCGTGCGTAATGGCTGGTTCACGATTGAATGCAATCGGTAAGGGTTCCTGCACACTGACAGCCACATCATTTGGTAGCAGCACATCAGTTGGAACGTCGGTGCGTTACTCAATCACCGTGGGTGATGTCGCTGCGAGCTGATCGGCTTCCTATTTGCTCGATCGAATGCTCGCTAGTTCGCGCCGCGCCCTTTGATTTTGCGTAGAGGCGCCGTGACCTTCCACGAGCGTGTGTTCTGAATGAAGTCGATCTCTTGGCGCAAGGCTTCAGCTGCTGACTTGTGAGCCAGCACTTCTGCGGTGAGGTCGTCAGCTTTGAGCACCACAAATGAACGAATACCCATGAAGCCTTCGATGGAATTCGTGGCGTCGGTAACGGTCAGGCTTACTTGAGCGGACTCTCCTGCTCGCCCGTCTCCAAGAGGCAACTTGATCACTGAACCGAGGTAGACCTCTTCTTTGACGGGACCACCTGGGCCACTGGCATCGATGGTGACCACGCCGGGCATTGATCGGGTAGAGATGAGCAGCACGAGCGAGCCGGCAACCGGGCGCTCAATGCGGAAGTCGGCACGCTTGCCTGGGCGAAGTTCATTGCCCCACACCTGAGGGGAGCCAAAGGTGCCAATGACTGCTGCGTCAACGATTTCGAAGTCTCGCTCGCCTCGTGGCTGGCGCAGCATGGGTGTCAGGCCTTCGCTTTGAAGATGCTCGAGCACTTGGTCGGCGTAGCCAGAGTCGGGAGCAGGTGAGCCCACGCTGAGCATGTATTCACGACCGAGTTCGATTGCGGGAACCATGAGTGGCCTGCTTCCTACAGCTTGCGCTGCTGCAATTTCTTGATTGATGACGTCGGCAACTTTGGCCCAAGTGATCGATGGTGTGGTGTCTGATGCAATGCGTGCTTCAAGTTGCGCACGATTTTCTTTATTGAGTACTGCGTCAAGTGCATGGATAAAAGCTTGCTGATTGTCCGTTTCGAAATAGATGGCGAGATCTCTGCCTGCTTCACGAAGTGAAGAGTTGTCCGCAACAACGGGAACCTTGCCAAAGGCAATGCTTTCAGAAACGGGTAAACCCCATCCTTCGTAATTCGATGGATAGATCGTGAATTCCGCACCTGCATAAAAATCAGCGAGCTCTGCATCACTCACGCTCGTGCTGAGCACACTGACCTTGCCGTCAAGACCGTGGCTAGTGACGTACTGAGTTAAAAATTCCGTTGCGTGCCAACCTAAACGGCCCACACACACTAAATCGGGCACATTGTCAGCGCCATGAGTTTCAATGAGTTCGCGCCACGCATTGAAGGCAAGTATGTGATTTTTGCGTGACTCAACTGTGCCTACGAAGAGCACGTATGGTCGTGGCCAAGATTGTGTGTTCGTGTGATTATTGTCGAAACTCTGGGGTGTTAATCCGCATGGCAATCCTGTTGCTGCTCCTGGCACTACTTCATAGCCATGGGCTTGTGCATAGGTTTCAAAATCGCGACGGCTTGAATAAGAAATAGCTGGGACACGGCTGGCTGTCTGACAAATCAAATTGAGGTAACGCTCAAAGAGTTTGTTCACTGCCGCGGTGTGACCTGTTTGCAGCACTGGTGTGAGGTCATAAAGCAGATCAACAAGAGTCGCGCCTTGAGCATGCGCATCGCGCGCAGCCAACATCAACGCATCGTTTATCCACAGCGCTCCGAGGAAGAGCAACACATCGCCTTGATTGATCTTCACAGGCGTTGCGGTGGCCGCACGGTTCAGTGCTCCGGTTGCTGCGGCTGCCAGCTCATCGCGGCTTGCATCGCTGCCGGCTCGGGCTCCGCGATGGATCAGCAAGTGGTGTTCTGAATGGCTGAGCTGGACGAACACACCTCGGCCACGATCCAGGATCACGGCATGGGCCGCTGTTTCCGAGTGGCCTTCGAGGAGCGGGGTGGTCTCAGCGATTACGCGCTGGACACCAGAGACGGATTCGCGGCGCTGCAGGAATTCGACGAGGTCAGTGACGTCGATCAGCAGGGCGGACACCTCAAAGAGCCTAGTGGGAATGCTCCTCTTGCCCGTGCCTTGCGCATGAGGGTGTGGCCTGTGGATAGCCGTTTGATCACTTCTGCCTTGTCGGCTCACACTGGCGGTTTTCTAGCCAAAGGAGCGGTCGGTCATGCCAAATATTTACTTCTCACACGATCTATTTTAGAATGCAAGAGTTCTATTCTGAGAGTCGTCAATCACGATGGGTGGTGGTTGTCGTGGTTGAGGTGGCGTCTTGGATTCAGTCCCTTGATCGCTCCGCTTATGACCGAATTAGCGACGGGGTGGAGGCTCTGAGCGAATTCGGGCCGACTCTGGGTAGGCCGCTGGTTGACCGAATACATGGAAGCAAGTTCGCGAATATGAGGGAGCTGCGGATTGGCACCTTTCGAATTCTGTTTGCCTTCGACCCGGCGCGTAATGCAGTGCTCCTCCTGGCCGGAGATAAGCAGGGTGAATGGAACAACTGGTACCGAAGGGCAATTCCCATTGCCGATCAAAGGTTTGAAGACTGGCTACACGCACGAGAGGAAGAACGACCATGACTGAGTGGGTTCGTTGGGAGGATGTTAAGAAGAAGCGGCCGCGTACGCCCGAGCAAGAGGAAGCTGGTCGTCGCGCAATACAAAACCTCATTACTGGATATGAGCTTGCACAACTTCGCAAATCCAGGAAACTCACCCAGGTGCAAGTCGCAAAGGTCATGGGTGTTTCCCAGCGCAGAGTTTCAGCAATTGAACGTGGAGAAATCGATCGTTCAGAAATCACAACGTTACGTGCCTACATCAATGCGCTTGGAGGTCAGATTCGAATCGTCGCCGATTTTGGCGATGAGTCAACGCAGATTGCTTAACTATTTCCCTACGCTTCATTCATCATGACCCGCATTCGCTCACGTTCTGCCTTGACCGACATCGCTCTGGTGCTCGGCGTGTGGGCCATTGTGATGTGGGGTGTGGGTGCCAAATGGTGGACCGGCTTTAACTCCCCTGACTCTCAATTCTCTGCAACCTTGGCGATCTTTGGCCATTCAGTGCACGACCGAGCAATCGACGGCTCGTACTACTGGACGCGTGTTGGGTACTTGGCTCCCGTTCATGGGCTGATCAAAATGTTCGGTATCTGGGGCGGCTTTGCCATCTGGCGGGGCCTGATGTTGTTGCTCATCATTGGTGCGACCTATTGGCTCGCGCGTCGATTAACTGGTCGAGCACTTTCAGTGGCGCTCGCATTTTTCGTTGGCCTCAACACCATGGTGCTCAGCTACTTGGGCAATACCTACGCAACTGGCTCGGCCATGGCTGCAACGTTCGTAGTCATCACTCTTGGTGCATCGCGCTTACGTGCTGTTCCTGGGCGCGGCTATCACCTCGCGCAACCAATTCTTGTTGGCTTGGTTTTCGGCTGGCTGGTGATGCTCAACCCTTACAACGCAATGCTCGCCGGGTTCCTTTGGCTTGGCATTCGCGTCGTTGCATGGTGGGTTGATCGGGTAAGCGCACTCGCGCTCATGCGCGAATTGCTGTGGATTGTTCTCGGTTTCGCTATTTCCTTTGCGGCTTTTCTTCTGCTTGGTCGCACAATGTTCCCGGGCCTTGATTGGTTTGGCACGTATCGCTCGTGGAACGCAAAACTTGATTACGCATCGTTCATAAGTGATCCACATATCTGGACGCGAGACGTGGCTTTCTTGGTTCTGCTGCTGTCAGTGCTCGTAGCAGTTTTCGCATTGGTGTTTGTGCGAAACCGCTGGACATCAACGGCTCTCGTGTTGGCACTTGGCAACATCGCTTACACCCTTGGCTACATGCAGCTTATACCTGGCCCGTGGATTGAAGCCCCGCACTACGCGGCAATGTGTTGGCCAGGAGCCCTTGCCGCAATCGTGATTGCTATTGCTGCTGTTTTCGGGCAACGGCAGGTAACGCTTGTTGGCTGGCTCATGATTCCTTTCTTGATCGTGTTCATGGTGTGGGCAGGCAACTCAGATCGCATCTTCGATATGAGTACTGGGCTTTCCATTGTGCTGCTCACCTCCGCTGTGGTGTTTGTGACGCTGATGCTCTGCGCAACACGTGGATCACTCGTAGGTTGGCTTGCCGTGATGTTCGCCTTGATCGTGTTGGGCTTGGCATCACAGTTCTTGCAGAATGGCCGTGGCAATCTCGGCATCTACGGCCAATACCCAATGAACGCTGCGTATTTTGATTACCAAGTTGAAGACCTCATGAGATCAAATGTTGCGGCGCAAGAGTTTGTGCTCTCGCAAACTTCACCAACTGATCGCATCGCTACCTGGACAGACCCAGATCGCCTCACCAGCACGATTGCAGCAATGCAACTGTGGGGTAAATACAACAACGTTGCTGAAGGTGCTGTGTTGTCTAGTGATGGCGCGAATGAGCTTCAACAATTGCTACGCCCAACAGCGCTTGCGCTCTATGCACCTTCGCAATCACAAGTTGATGCGTTCTATGCATCAATTCCGGCAGCTCTTGCACCTACACCCTTGGAATGCACCACAGTCCCTTACTTAGGAATTGGATCGCCGACCGCATCAATATGCGTCACGCATTTGCGCGGGCTTTAATTCGCGGCTGTTGCGTTCTCGCCGTTTACCGCTTAACGGCTAGCGATGTACAGCGGTACTAGGTCGTAGCTGCGCTTGATCGTGCGAGGAAGTCTCTTGAGGTGCCCACCTAACCAACTCGCCTTGCTCGCCTGTTGATTCGCAGTATCAAGCCCAACTTGCTGTTCTGCCGTGATGCGGTAATCAATCACTGGGGTGGTGTCGATAACTAAACCGCGATGCGCGGTTGCTGCCAAACTCCACCAACGATCATGTAACCAACCCTTTGGCACATTAAAACCTTGGAACTTCTCTGGCTTGATCGCACTGGCTCCGCCAGTCGCAACGGAATGCTTCATGACATAACTGAATTGCTGCGTAGTGCGCAGCTCATTGAAATCTGCTGGCACTGGGAATGAACTGCGCAGGGTTTCTTGATGAGATGTTTGCGGCAAAGACGTTTGATCTACTGCTGGATTGTCATCTCTTTTGATCAGACCATCGGCAGCCACCATCACCGCGGTGGGGTTCTCTTCAAAGCTCTTCACATGCTGCGCAATGCGATGTTCATGCCAAAGGTCATCGTGATCACCGAGCACGATGATTTCCATGCCCGTGTTTTGCGCTTCCTTCACGCCTTGCATGAAGTTTTGGGCAATGCGGGTGTGAAGGTCTGATTCCTCAGTTTTTGCTGGGTGAATCAGGTACTGAATACCAGAACTCACGAGCTGTTCATGCACTACCTGGATCGTATTGTCAGCAGAATGATCATCAATCACGGCAATGAAGTCAGGCAACTGGGTTTGGTTCTTGACGCTTTCCAGTGTTTGCGCAATGAAATGCGCAGAGTTATGCGTGACGATGACAACGCCGACGGTCATTTCCTCGCGCCTTCGTTTTTGCTTGTGTTTTTCTTGCTGTCATACAGCTTCTTGATCAATGCTTCATATTGATCAGTGACTTGATCCCATTGATAATGCTCAAGAATTCGTTGTTGGCTCTTTGCTTTGAGTTCGGCGAGCTCTTGGTCTTTGGCACCCGTTGCAATCTCATTGAACAAGGCTGTGAGTACATCCGCATCAGCCCAGAAGAGTGCTTGGTTATTCGTCACTTCGCGATTGAATTCAACTTCATATGCCAACACTGCGGCGCCTGCACCCATGGCGCGCAGCAAACTCGGATTCGTGCCACCAACGCTATGGCCATGAATATAGGTGGTTGCATTTCCATAGAGCTGGTCAAGAAGTTCTTGGTCGTAAATACCGCCGGTGAAGCGAATGCGCGGATCATTGGCCGCTGCGCCATGCACTGCATCCACGTACCACTGGGAATACGGAGCACTACCAACCACAACCAGCGGTTTGGTTTCGTTACTTGCCTTGTATGCATGCACTGCTTCGAGCACATGATTTTCTGGCTCAAAGCGTGCGACCACCAAGTGATAGTTGCCTTGCTCAAGGCCAAGTTCATGTAGGCGGGTACTTTCCGGATGAATCACGGGGGCGCCATAGGCAATCACGACACAATCTCGGCCATATCCCGCTTTCACGTGATCGGCGATGGCTTGCGCGTCAGCAATCACTTCTTGGCCTTGCTTCACTGAAGCGTCTTCGGCCCACTTGTAGTACTTGGCTCCCGCGCCACGCCACTTCTCACGCTTGGATTCAAGACCATCCAGGTGAATCGCGGTGGGGATTTTCGCGAGCTTGAGTGGGCGAAGTAGTGGGGCATTTCCAGCGTTCAGCAGCAGCACCACGTCAGGGCGATCTTTGATGATGGCGTGAGCGGTGCTGAAGGTGGTGTGACTCAAGGTTTCGGTGAATCGATGCTTGATCGCTGGAAGATTCACCAGATGCATGCCGAGGTACTCGGTCTGCTTTTGACCAGGGTTGCGGCAATAGACCGTCACCTCATATCCGCGAGTAACCAGGCGCTTGCCGATTTCTTCAACGGCCGTTTCGAATCCGCCATAGGTGGCTGGGACACCTCGGGTGCCCAGGATGGCGATTCGCATTGGGTCAGCGTACTTGGCTCTTCGTGGCAGCCACGGTTCCTGATCGCACTGGCGATAACCTTCACGGGTGCAGGTCAATGAGTTAGCAATCGAAGGCGTGTGGTCGTTCACCCCGCTGCAGCGGCCCGATGATCGCGGAGTCTTTCTGGAAGCCTTCAAGGCCGACATGCTGCGCACCGCTTCTGGCCATTCACTTGCACTCGAGCAAATGAATATTTCGGTTTCCAAGCTCGGAACTGTGCGCGGTGTGCACTTTGCTCAGGTGCCTCCCGGTCAAGCCAAATATGTGCAGTGCTTCAGCGGACGCATTCTCGACATCGTTGTGGATATTCGGGTGGGCTCACCAACCTTCGGTCAGTGGGATGCGATCGAACTCAACGACGAAAACCGCATCGGGCTCTACATCTCTGAAGGCCTGGGGCATGCGTTCTGCGCACTCTCAGATTCTGTAACCGTTGGCTATCTGTGCTCTGAGCCTTATGCACCAGGCCGCGAACATGGCATTCATCCACTTGATCCAGCCCTTGGCTTGCCGTTCCCCGAGGGCACGGCTGCATTGCTTTCACCAAAGGATGCGGCGGCGCCGACCTTGGCCCAAGCTGCTGAGCTCGGTCTGTTGCCAACCTATGACGAGTGCAAGTCGTTCATCGCAACCTTGAAATAGGGGTATAGCATTCGTGCTATATATCTGGTAACGTTCCTTGATGTGGGAAGTGTTGTGGCACCCGGATGCCGAGGACGAGCGCCTCATACTTCCTGCGCGCGAACTAGTTTCGCTGCTCAATGCGGTTGAAAAACTTGAACACCTCGGGTTTCGTCTTCCCTTTCCGCACGCAAGCGGAATTCAGGGAGTCGGGGGCGAACTTCGAGAACTCAGACCGCGTGGAGGAGCGAGCCCATGGCGTGCCATTTACGGATCGATAAGCGAGACATTTGTGGTGTTGTCCGTTTGTCCTGAAGCAAACAAAAACAGAAGAGCGTTCGATAAAGCAGTGAGAGCAGCGATGAAGCGGTTACTGGAGACAGAGGAATAGCGATGGCGAAGTTATCGGAAATGCGTAAGGCCGCTGATGTCAAAGCGACAAGTTTCAAAGATTCAAGTGTTGCTGTACATGCAGCGCGCATGGCATTCGCTCACGAAGTCGCTATCCAAGTGATTGCTTATCGTGCTGATCGAAATCTCTCGCAGACTGCCCTTGCCAAGGAACTTGGCATGCAACAACCGACTATTGCGCGCTTGGAAGCAGGGGAACACGAACCCAGCAGCACAACGCTTGAGCGACTTGCGCGTGTCCTTGGAATGGAATTCCAGATGGCTATCACTCAGGAAATTCCAGTCATGCATTTGGTTTCAGTCAAAGTGCCGAAACTTCCTAAGAATGAAACAAAACGCCGACTCGTGAGTT